>CALZHV010000112.1 GCA_945787485.1 uncultured Lachnospiraceae bacterium | reverse complement strand
TACTCCTCTTTATTAATAATTTTGTTTTCTTTTAAAATTTTGTTATCTTTTAAGATTTATTGTTATCTTTTAACATTTATTATTATCTTTTAATTTTATTATATTAAACAATTTAATAAACATTAAACATGAAACAACATCAATTTAGAATGCCCCATATGCAAATGCCGCTGAATCTACAGCGAGTCCGTACATTCCAAAAATAATTACCGTAAATATTGCAACAAAATATATCGCCCATCTGACCGGTAATACCATTTTGGAAATGCTCTGTCTCAAATTATATCCCTTCTCATGCAAAACATCTACAAGACACATTACTAAAATTCCGAATATTGCTATATAATAATCCTTTCTATCAAGTCCAAGTGAGAAAAAAGTATTATTAGTCAAATTCCATAATCTCGACTCTGAAAACATTCTTTGCCACAGAATGAAAAATCCTGCAGCACTTCCGCAAACTGTCCACATTCGACCGATTGCAAATACAAAAAAAGTTCTTATCCTGCACCAGATTTTGTATCCCTGCATTTCAAAATCAACATTTACAAGCTTCCATGCTTTTTTTCTGATTCCTTCGGTTTCTTTACCGATAGTCATCATTGCACACCAGTAAAGTCCCCATGCCAAATAATCCAATCCCGTTCCATGCCATAATCCTGTAAATATCCATACCAAAACAAGCGGAACAAACGCCTTGACAAACGAAGAAAACCTTTCATGACCTTTCTTCTTCATATTTTTTGTAAGCTTCATAAACTTCGGATTCATTGCAACCGGCAAATAAATATAGCTCTTTGTCCATCCGCTTAATGACATATGCCAGCGTGCCCAAAAGCCTTGTGCATCCTCTGCAAAAAATGGCTGTCGGAAATTTGGATTTAATCTTATACCAATTATTTCAGATACACCAAGTACAATATCCGTACAACCGCTAAAATCGGCATACATCCAAAATGCACCAAATATTATTGCCATGAATATTTCAACGCCTGCATACGCCTCCGGATAATCAAATACAGTCTTCGTTAATATTACGAGTCTGTCAGCCACAATTGCCTTTTTAAATAAGCCCCATAATATCAATTGACTACCGGAGCATACACGATCATAGCTAAATGCCGGCAGCTTCTTCATCTGCCCAATCAAATCGTTGTAATTACTTATCGGTCCCTGAACTATGTGCGGGAAATAAATCATTGCCGAAAACAATCTCATTGGATTTTTTTCAGGAATAATTTTTCTGACCATTCCTGGTCCATTCCCGACAATTCCTACATCCAGAATATAGCCGAAGGAGGATAATGTGTAATATGAAATACCGAGAGGTACTATTATCCCTTTATGACTAAACATATCATTGAAGGTTAAAACACTGTCAACTTCGTTAAATTTACATACCTTTACAAAAATCCATATTCCAAATATCAAAAACATGGCAATGAACTTATATACATTAGTACGTTTTTTATAACTAATCAGCAAAGCATTTTTCTCTTTCGGAGACAATTCTTTGGATTCTTCGTCATACTTTTTGTAAATGCTATCCATTCGCATTGTAATAATGTAAACCGTTAGTGCCGTAAATATTACGATAAGCACTGCCTGCCACCCTGCCCAGCAGTAAAATATCAGACTTCCAATCAACAGCCAGATTTCTTTTATTTTATTGTTAAACATCAAAAAATATATACCGAGAAAACAAGCCAGAAATATTAAAAAGTATATACTATTGTAGTCCAGCGATATATCATTTAATATTTTATCTAATATCGAATTTATTATTTCTTTCATTTTTCTTATTTTATCCCCAAAACATATTCTTCATATTTTGAAAAAATTATATTTGATGTATCATCTTTAAGATGATTAAAAGAATTTTTATTTTTATAGTATATACTGTCAAGCACAAGCTCCGATTCCTTATCTAAAACAACTATATTTATTCCTGTTTTTCCGCAGGCATAATTTTTGTTATCAATCGTAGTTACAATTGTATTTTTTTGCAATGCTTCGGAGCCATAACTGTTAATAACTATTTCTGTATTATCAGTACGATAGGTATATTCCAGCTTTTCACCATCTCTTTCCTTATAAAGGATTTCATTGCCATCCTTAACACATATAAATGCCTGTCCTTCCAGTTTGGTTAAATCTTCCTTTATACCAAATTGCTTTAATAAAGCTTTTTCATCTTTTGTAAGCTCTTTTATTCCATCGCCCTGTAATGTGACTATTACTACCAAATCATCAGCATTTTCATTTAAAAGCTCCATATACTTATCAAACCTGTAAGACATGGCATACTTCATAATATATCTTACTTTATCATAATAAAGCTTATCCTCATCATACTGCCGGTTTTTTTTCGCTTTAACACCATATCTGTCATGCAAATAATCACCGATATATCTTGATGTCTTCACTGCTCCGGAATAATTTAAATGAACATCATTATAATAATCATAGCGTTCGTCTAAATTAAGCTCTGACTCTTCGCTATATGTTAAATCAAAATAATCTATACCATATTTTTTAGAAAGTTTCACAACTTCATCATATTTTGCTTTATTATATGTTGTAGGACTTTCTTTTTTTCCTACAGCAGGCACAGCAGTAAGCATTAACTGTATATCATTTTCATCACATAAATCTTTTATTTTTAACAAATATTTTAAATTCGTATCATTAATTTCCAGATAATATTCTTCATCAACCTCTTCGTACATATCTTCAATAAGATATTCTTTATCCCTATATATATTTCTGAAAGAATAGCCTTTTGTATATTTATTTGTTTTATCGTTGTAAACAAAGTCTTTTTTTAACAGCTTTTTCCACCTTTGATGATAGGAATAAACAGGCAACATTATACCGACAAATTCGTCAGCATTATTAATGGCAATTTCTTCCTTTGTTGTATCTTCACTACTATCATCCGAATTATTATCTTCATTCTTAGCATCGCCAGCTTCATCCCCGGTGTTTCCATCTTCATCCCCGGTGCTTCCATCTTCATCCTGGGTGCCGTCAGCTTCATCCTTAACACTGCTATCTTCATCCGACAAACTATTTTCATCCTCTGAATTTTTATCCATATTAAGGCAGTCAAGATAATAATTAGCCATTTCAAGCTTGTTAGGCATTGATTTTAAAATATTAAGTACCATTATTTGTCTTTCAGGTATCTCCTCTTCATAAAACAGCGAAGCGGCATCTAAAACAACAACCTCTGGAGATTGATGCTTCAAAACATCTGACAGCATATAATATGAGCTGCTGACACTTTGAATAGAAGTACCACAATTATATGTTACAAGTCCGCTGTGATTATAAATTTCCTGTGGTGAAATACCGTAGTAAACATGACTACAGCCCAAAAAAATAACTTGCACGGTATCATCTTCCATTTCATAAATCCCACTTGCAAGTACACTTCCGGTATAATCTTCAACAAACACATCTTGTATGTTTACAAACAAGAAAACAAAAACAGTCAAAAAACAAATACATCTTATTGCTTTGTTAATCCTTTGTTTCATACTATTATCCCCCTAGAAAAATAACATTGAAAATTATCTCATACATGCTCTAAATTTGTCAAATAATAATATTTATTCCAATTTTTAATAATAATATGTTATTATTTACTGGGATATTTGATTCTTGGCAAAACACGAACAAAATCCGATTATTAATCATAAAATTTATTAACGAGGTAAGAAAAATGCCAGTATTTGACTTTAAAGATAAGCCGGATCCAAATGTGCAGGCTGTATGCACATACAAGACATTTCAGTCTTCTAATAACGAAGCGACAAAAGAAAATCCAATAATGATTCTTGATAATAAGGATGGTAAATTCAAGCATCATACCGATGGAATGTTTATTAATCCAATCAAACGTACATGCTTTGAAATAAACGAAGACGGTGTTAAAACTACATATGACATTATTAAAATTGATTCGAGATTTACGAGTCTTTACAAATGGCTTGGTGAAAATCACATAAAGGTCAAGCTTTCGGGAGCTGTTACTGATGACGGCTACGCAGTATACAAAATCCGTGAACAGGCATTTGCAGACAGCACAAAGCTTTCATCAGCCGATGGTTTTCTTCAATATATGATAGACAGACTTTTATCAAGTGATCCTCCTGCCGAAATATCAGATGATGATGAACCAGATGATGATAAAGACATAACAGGCGATGGAATGAAGCTTACAAGCATACAAAGTATTACAGACTTTATTGCCTGTGCGGGTAACACTCTTCCTGACAACATAAAGCTGTGGGCAAGAAGAAATCTTGTTGTTGCAAAATCAAACGAAGTTTCGCCTGAAGAAAGACGACATGCGCAGCGTGCACTTTCAACTATGATGAGCATAAACTGGAAGAATAACTATTTTGCATCTATAGACCCGGTTGAAGCAAGGAGAATCCTTGATGAAGAGCTTTATGGAATGGAAAAGGTTAAGCAAAGAATTATCGAAACCATTATCCAGATAAACAGAACTCATACTCTTCCTGCATACGGACTTCTTATTATCGGTCCGGCCGGAACAGGTAAATCCCAGGTAGCATATGCGGTTGCAAAGATATTAAAGCTTTCATGGACTACACTTGACATGAGTTCCATAAACGACCCTGAGCAGTTAACCGGCAGTTCAAGAGTTTATGCAAATGCTAAACCGGGAATTATTATGGAGGCATTTGCTCAGGCAGGCGAATCCAAGCTTGTATTTATTATAAATGAGCTTGACAAAGCCAACGAAGGAAAAGGAAATGGTAATCCTGCGGATGTTTTGCTTACTCTGTTAGACAATCTTGGTTTTACAGACAACTACATGGAATGTATGATTCCAACAGACGGTGTATATCCTATCGCAACAGCAAATGACAAGAGTTTAATCAGTGCTCCTATAATGTCACGATTTGCAGTAATTGAAATACCTGATTATACGAATGAAGAAAAGAAAATTATTTTTTCAAAATTCTCCTTGCCAAAAATATTAAAAAGGATGCAGATGACGGCAGATGAGATTGAAATAACTGATGACGGATTAGATAAAATTGTTGAACTTTGTTCAGGTACTTCAGGCGTACGTGATATTGAACAGGTTGCTGAACACATTGCAGCAAATGCTCTTTATCAAATAGAAGTAAACAACGTATCAAAGGTTCTTTACGATGCAAAAAAAATACACGAACTAATTGAGTAATCTGTTATATAAGTATTGATTTTGTACAAATTTTTTTAGCAAATATTTATTAATAATATTAGATTCAGAGAATTTATTACAATAAAAAAGGCACTTGATTGAAGATTTACCGTTTTGAAACAGGTAATAACAACCAGGTGTCTTTTTTATTTGTTTTTTTTATACGTTTTTTAATTTATGTTTTATTACTTTTTACACATTTTTTAATTTGTCAATATATCTGCAAGCGTATACATTAATTTTGGAATTGATATCGGTTTTGCAATATGGGCATTCATACCCGCATCTAATGCATTTTTCTTATCTTCCTCAAACGCATTCGCTGTCATGGCAACAATCGGGATATTTGCTTTGTCTTTATCCTCTAACTTTCGTATTCTTCTTGTAGCTTCATAGCCATCCATTTTTGGCATCTGGATATCCATAATTACAAGATCATATTGTCCCTTTTCCGAAGCCATAAGCTTTTCAATACAGACAGCTCCATTTTCGGCAACATCTACATAAAAGCCTGCTTCTGTAAGTATTTCAACTGCAATTTCCTGATTCAGCTCATTATCTTCCGCAAGGAGTATTCCTCTGCCGTCAAAAACCTCATAAGAAAGATTTTCATTATTTAATAAATCATCAATTTCTTCTTCACTTTCTGCAATTCTGTGCGGAATTATCACTGTAAACTTACTTCCTTTTCCGACTTCACTTTCCACCTGAATTGTTCCGCCCATATAATCAATAAGTCTCTTTGTAATCGGCATGCCAAGGCCCGTACCCAAAATCTTGCTTTCAGTATAGTTTCTTTCTCTTGAAAACTCTTCAAATATTATAGGAATAAAATCTTCCCTCATGCCTATTCCGTCATCTTCAATAACTGTTTTATACAATGCATAGCCTTCTCTGTCACTCGGAATTTCCATCAAATCCATCGTGATTTTTCCGCCTTCATGTGTATATTTGATTGCATTGCTTAATATATTCAAAAAGATTTCCCTTAATTTTGTCGAGTCGCAATACACACATTTATGCTCAACATTAACAGTTCTTTTGAAATCAATATTTTTGTTTCTGATATCATTTTCCATAACGGAATAAATTGAGTAACTGAATTTTTCAGCATCCCATACTACTTCATTTAATTCCAATGCCCCACTTTCTATCCTTGCCATCTCTAACACGTTGTTAATAAGTGACAAAAGATATTGGTTTGAATTTTGGATTTTATGAATATAGTCAAGACTTTTTTCTTTGTCATCTAAAGCTTTTTCCAACAAATCCGTAAATCCTATTATTGCATTCATCGGAGTTCTTATATCGTGCGACATGCTAAACAGAAAGCTTGACTTAGCATTATTTGCATTTTTTGAAGAAATAAGCGCTCGTTCAAGTGCAATTTTTGTTTCTTCAAGTTCTTTTTGCTTAGACTCAAGCTCCATATTTAATTCCCTAAAATACTCAAGTTCTAATGTAAGCCTTTGCTCTTCTTCTTTTTCCTTATCTAAACGAACCGTATCTGTAATATCCTTATGTATTCCTTTCAAGCAGATATAATCCTTTACATTAAAGTCTCTGCTTCCGGCACATCTTACATACATTTCTCCCTTTTTCGGATGATTGAATCTGTATACGACCTCAGAAATATTTCCTTCAACCATTTTTTCAGAATATTCCTGGAACATTTGTGCATCATCATAATGTATACGTGCTGCAAAATATGTATATCGTTCTTCCGGAGAAACCTCCTCTTCAATGCCAAGCAATTCATCCATTATCCTATTTGCATAAAACCGCGGTTCTTTGCCCTGCTCGAATTCCACACACCATACGCCGGTTTTTGACATATTTAATATGTAGCTTATATCCTCGTTATCAAATTGTGCCATCCCCATTTGTCCTCCATTATACTTTCTTTTACCGAACCCTCACTACAC
>CALZHV010000111.1 GCA_945787485.1 uncultured Lachnospiraceae bacterium | reverse complement strand
CTGTTCATGTCTCCACTTTTCTATGTTTTTATGATGACCGGATTTAAGCACATCCGGAACCTTCATCCCCATAAACTCATCCGGTCTCGTGTACTGCGGATATTCCAAAAGCCCGTCATAAAACGATTCATACACTGCACTCTCATCACAGCCTAAAACTCCCGGAATAAGTCTTGAAACAGCATCCACAATCATCATCGCCGGCAATTCCCCTCCGGTCAACACAAAATCTCCTATCGATACATTGTCAGTTACAATCATTTCCAAAACTCTTTCGTCTATTCCTTCATAATGACCACACAACAAAACAAGATCGTCTTCCTTTGCAAAATCCTCTGCCATAGCCTGAGTAAACGGAGTTCCCTGTGGTGTCATATAAGCCACCCTAAGTTTCCCTGTAGCATCGCTCTTTTCTTTTTCTATCTTTTCTTTTATAGAGCAATATGCTTTATACACAGGCTCCGGCTGCATAAGCATCCCTGCGCCTCCGCCATAAGTATAATCGTCAACATGTCCGTATTTATTTCCTGCAAAATCTCTTATGTTTACTGTATTGACAGATATATAATTATTCTTTATAGCTCTTCCTGTTATACTTTCTCCCAAACCGTTATTAATCATATCCGGAAAAAGAGTCATTATATGAAAATTCATCTAATCAAGCATTCCTTTCATAAGCCTTACCGTTATTTGTTCTGCATCATAATCTATTTTTAAAACGCAATCCTTTATTACCGGTATCAATAATTCTTTTTTATTATCCATTTTAACTACAAACACATCATTAGCACCGGTTTGTAAAATATCATCGAGAATACCGATTTTAGTTTCATCCTCTAAAACAATATCCATTCCAATTACATCCTTGAAATAATATTCGTCTTCTTCTAACGGTATGGCATCTTCTCTTGTGACATACAACTCACATTGCCTGTATTTTTCAACTTCATTTATATCCTTAAATTCCTTAAAAGATAGAATTACCATATTTTTAAAGAACTTACATGTATTCTTTTCCACTTCTATATATTCATTTGTTTTTTCAACATAAATATAACACTTTTTCAATTTTTTAAATCTGTTTACATCATCGGTTGTAGGAAAAACCTTCACTTCACCTTTCAAGCCGTGTGTAGATGTTATAACACCAATTCTAAATAAATCTTCCATATTATTTCCTCATATATTGCGACTGTTTAAAAACAAACATGGGGTATGCAATATGCTACCCCATGTAAATACGTAGAATTATTTAATATCTACAATAACCTTTTTGTCACCCTTTGATGCTGCTGCCTTGACAACAGTACGAATGGATTTAGCTATACGGCCTTGTCTTCCGATAACCTTACCCATATCATCTTGTGCAACCTTAAGTTCAATTGTAATTGTATCTCCCTCAACAGTTTCATTTACAACAACTTCATCAGGGCAATCAACGAGGGATTTTGCAATAATTTCAACTAATTCCTTCATTACCAAAACCTCCCTTGACTATTTCTCAATGCCTGCCTGCTTAAGAAGCTTTGCAACTGTATCTGTAGGCTGAGCACCATTTGCAAGCCACTTCTTAGCTGCTTCTGCATCTATCTGTACTGCATTTGGCTCCTGATTTGGGTCGTAAGTTCCTATCTCTTCGATAAATCTACCATCTCTTGGTGATCTAGAATCAGCAACAATAACTCTATAAAAAGGATGCTTCTTATATCCCATTCTTCTCAATCTCATTTTTACTGCCATGTCATATTCACCTCCTTAAAAATTTTATCTATAATAGTAATTCTATTATCATTAATTAAAACGGAAGTCTGAAACCGCCTTTGCGCTTTCCTCCCATCATTCCGGACATCTGCTTCATCATCTTCCTTGATTGTTCAAATTGCTTCATAAATCGGTTTACCTCGCTGATATCAACACCGGCACCGGCAGCAATTCTTCTTTTTCTACTTGGATTTATCAAGTCCGGATTGCTTCTTTCCTGTGATGTCATAGATAAGATGATTGCCTTAGGCTTATTCATCGCACTATCATCTATTTCAACATTTTTCAACTGTTTGTTAGCTCCAAGTCCCGGAATCATGCTAAGCAAATCGCTCATACCACCCATTTTTTCAAGCTGATCCATCTGTTCAAGAAAATCGTTGAAATCAAAGCTGGCTTTTTTGAACTTTTGCTCCATTTCCTTTGCTTTTTCATCATCGATGGCCATCTGAGCCTTTTCGATAAGGGTTTCAACATCACCCATCCCAAGAATTCGGCTTGCCATACGCTCAGGATAAAACTGCTCCAAGTCGCTTAATTTTTCACCCATACCTACGTAAAGAATAGGTTTACCTGTAACAGCCTTAATAGAAAGAGCTGCACCACCTCTTGTGTCGCCATCAAGCTTTGTAAGTATAACTCCGTCTATTCCGATTTTATCGTTGAATGAAGCTGCAACATTTACCGCATCCTGACCTGTCATTGCATCGACAGTAAGAATAGTATGCGTTACAGATATATTCTGCTTAATTTCTGCAAGCTCATCCATCATTGCTTCATCAACATGAAGACGTCCTGCTGTATCAAGAAATACAAGATTTATATCATTTTTGGCTGCATGCTCTATAGCTGCTTTTGCTATATTGACCGGCTTGTGTCCCTCACCCATTGTGAAAACAGGAACGCCGACTTTCTCACCATTTATCTCAAGCTGTTTAATTGCGGCAGGTCTGTATATATCGCAGGCAACAAGTAAAGGCTTCTTACCTTTGTTCTTAAACTTTCCTGCAAGCTTTGCTACAGTAGTTGTCTTACCTGCACCCTGAAGACCACACATCATAATGACTGTTATCTCATTTGAGGGAAGAAATGTAAGCTCAGTTGTTTCAGAGCCCATCAATTTATCCATTTCTTCTTTAACTATTTTTATAACCATCTGTCCCGGATTAAGTCCTTTAAGAACCTCTTCCCCGACAGCTCTTTCACTCACAGAATTAACAAACTGTTTTACAACCTTGAAGTTTACGTCTGCCTCGAGTAATGCACGTTTTACTTCCTTCATGGCTTCCTTGACGTCTGCTTCCGTAAGCATACCTTTGCTCTTTAGTTTCTTAAAAACATTTTGCAATTTGTCCGTTAAACTATCAAAAGCCATATTTACCCCACTAAAAATATCAAAATTCGTCTAACAATTCACTTGTTTTATCTTCAATTATCTTAATATAGGAATCCAAATCGCTGTTATTATTTAGCTCTCTTATCTTTAATATTGATTTCTGTATATCTCCAGCCATTTCCTTAGCCCTTAAAAATCTGTCTACAAGCCTAAGTTTATCTTCATACTCTTCCATAATTTTATCGCAACGTTTTATCATATCATAAACACCCTGTCTTGATATACCATATAAGCCTGCAATCTCCGTATATGACAAATCGTTCACAATAACATCCTGATATATACTTTTTTGGTGTTCAGTCAACAGCTCTCCGTAAAAATCGTAAAGCATCGACTGTCTAACTATCTTTTCCACTTTATTCACCACTTTATTGGCTGGTTTTTTCTTGTAAAGTATTTTTACTTTACAAACCTTTTGTATAATATCGTATATAGAATAATATGTCAAGCATTATTTTATAATTATGTAAAGTAAATTTATGATATCAAAATTTTGGAATGTATAATGTTTCTACTGTTCATACTTTCCAAATTCTGAAATTCTGAATTTCAGAATTTCATTCAGGAACGTTGCACGAACATACATTCTATGATATAATATTATTGTTACAAAACACAAGGTCGGGTGCACTCCTGCTTGCCCTCTAGTCTACATAGAAAGAGGGTGATGTCCTATAAGTACATTAGAAGTATTAACTTTGCTACTTGTAATTTTTGCAGGATTAACTTACATAGATAAGCACAAAAAATAGCACCCCGCTCCGGTCAAAGCAGGTGCTATTTTTATAACACTATAATACTGAGGGCATCGGAGTCAAATCCGATAACCTTGTAATGATTGTAACATAGAGACGGTTAATTTTCAACCGTCTCTTTTTTGTATATTTTATTTTATTTAGGCTAACATAAGCTTTTTCAGCATATTTTTTTAATATATATCATATATATTATCAAAAAACAGGGAAACAAAATGGATAATAATTCATCTAATTCTTATGGAACTCTACGCATAAACGTAATCGAAAAAACAAGCATGCGTCCGGTCGAAGATGCTATTATCTCTATTTCATCAACGGGAAATCCGGATAATCTGATTTACGAATCAAGTACAAACACAAGTGGTTTATCTGAAGACATCTCATTATCTACTCCACCGGTAGAATACAGCCTTTTTCCTGCAGACAACCAGCCTTATTCAGAATATAATATCAAAATTACAAAAAACGGTTATGACACGGTATTAATATCCGGTGTTCAAATGTACGAAGGTATTTCAGGTTTCCAAACTATATACATGGAAAATATAAGCGATTACTTTGACCCTATAGTAATAGGAAGTCATACTCTGTGGGGTACATATCCGCCCAAAATTGCAGAAGCAAGTATAAAGCCATTAAACGAAACCGGCGAAATTGTATTAAATCGTGTTGTAGTACCCGAGCTTATCGTAGTTCACGATGGTCCTCCTGCCGATTCAAGCGCACAGGATTATTATGTTCCTTATCTTGATTACATTAAAAATGTAGCCTGTTGCGAAATCTATTCCACCTGGCCACTGGCGACCATACAGGCAAATATTCTCGCCATAATGTCATTTACATTAAACAGAGTATATACAGAATGGTACCGGAATAAAGGATATAATTTCACGATAACTTCATCAACAGCATATGATCACAAATGGATTAATGGAAAAACAATATATGCACCAATCTCAAAAGTTGTTGATGACTTATACAATAACTATCTGTCTTTTCCAAATGTAAAGCAGCCTATTCTTACCCAATATTGTGACGGAAAAAGGGTATCCTGCCCTAATTGGTTAAGTCAATGGGGTTCAAAAGCTCTTGGTGATGACGGGCTTAGTGCAAGCGAAATATTAAGATACTACTATGGAGATGATATGTATATAAACCAGGCAGAACTGATTTCAGGAATTCCTTCTTCCTATCCGGGATACACTCTGACTATCGGTTCATCCGGAAACAATGTTACAACAATCCAGGAACAGTTAAATTATATTGCAAGAACATATACTGCAATCCCAAAAGTCGCAGTAGATGGAATTTACGGAACCAACACAGCAAACGCTGTTAAAGCATTTCAAAATATCTTTGATCTTTATCAAACCGGAAACGTAGACTATGCGACCTGGTATAAGATATCACAACTATATGTTGCTCTGGCTAAGCTTGCCGAATTATAATTTTTACGGTATAGGAAACATGAAGCTTACTATAAAGCAAAAAAGCTGTCCTTTCGGAAAACCTCACGGTAAACCTAAAGGACAGTTTCTTTAGTTTCTTTGTAAAATTCTCTAATTATTTTCTAGTTTAAATCCAACAACTTAATGTCAAATGTGTCCATGAACAAATAACATCGTTTATCAAGCTGGAAAACAAGGAACTGAACAGTTTCGGTATTTTCATTTATGCTTCCGGCTCTTTCAGTTGTATATTTAACTCTCGCAGTCACAAGAAATGCTTCATCAGGTACGACAGTTTTACCGTATTCCATTTTGATGGTATCCATTACTATGTTTTTCTGCTGCTTAGACAATGTTGTAACATCTTTTTCAACATACTTTATGGTAACACCCTGCAGGTTGTTCAGATAATCTTTTGCAGTCAGCGATGCGCTATTATGGTATGGCGGAACAATTGTTGAAAGAGCTTCTTCATCCTTATTGTTTACAGCATCAACATAAATCTGCATAGCCTCCTGATATGTTGCCGCTCCTTCTTTCTTAAGTAAAACATTTGTTACAAACATATATATACCAAAGGCAATTGCGGCAAAAAACAAAACCGTAAAGATATACTTGCCAACTTTACTCTTATTCTTTACAGGCTCATCATCAACCCTGTTATTGAATGAATAATTAATACTGGAAAAGCTTCCGTCGATATCCTGATAATAACCATCCTCTTCCATTCCATCCATCAAAACACTTGTAAGGCCTTCATCTCCATTACTGATTGTTGTTCCCATTGGATTTGTTGCTCTCTTGTATGTCTCTGTGTTTTCCTTTAATGTCAATCCAATCGAGGATTCTTTCTGCTCTGACGGAAATGCTGCTCCACATTCCGGACAATAGTCTTCATAATCTTCAACAAAAGAACCACAAACCTGACACATCTTCATAATACGGACCCCCTTATTTATATTTAAATTTTTTATTATTTATTATCTATTTTTTTATTGATTATTGGATTAATGATAATAGTATCAAACAAACCACCCATATCAAAATTATATTATTTTACAATTCTTTTTTCAATACATAAATAACAAAAAAGGATAGCTTATTTGCTATCCTTTTTAGCAGTTCGTAGGGGAATCGAACCCCTGTTTTCGCCGTGAGAGGGCGACGTCTTAGCCGCTTGACCAACGAACCATATTCAAACCTTGCTTATAATAACAAATAAAAAACGATAATGCAAGACTAATTTTAATTTTTTATTTAAAAATTGCATTGATTTTGTTTTATAAAGTTATTTATGTGATTATCTTAATTTTATAAAGCATTAGTATCAACAGGGCTTAAGCATTACGATTTTCATTCGCTAATACTTAAGCCCTGTAAGGATATACTTATTATTCTTTACAATTCCACTTCAACAATTTTATTTACATAGTCCTCGCACAAAGACTTAGGCGTTGCTTTTTCTACAAGAATATATCTGGTTGTATGGCCTTTAAATACAGTTTTACCTTCTTTTTCAACAAATTCTTCTACAAGAACTTTTTCTTTTTTTCCTTTGAAATATTTTTCGTATTGTTCTTTATGTCTTTTGGTCATTTCAAGAAGGATATTACTTCTTGCTTCTTTTATTTCGTCGCGAACCTGATTTGGCATTTGCGCTGCTATTGTACCGTTACGCTTTGAATACTTAAATATATGCATCTCGTATAAATTTAAAGCTTCAAGGTTTTTTACGGTAGTTTCAAATTCTTCTTCAGTTTCTCCCGGAAAACCTACTATAACATCAG
>CALZHV010000110.1 GCA_945787485.1 uncultured Lachnospiraceae bacterium | reverse complement strand
TTTCACATATTCAGGATACTCACAAACTATTGACGTTGATTGCTTCAGATACTACTCAATATTCAGTAAAAATATCTGAAATATATTATATTGAAACGCTTGATTCCAAAAAGTCACGTATAACATTTCATTTAAACGACAAATCAATTGAAGTCAAAGGAACTATTTCTTATTGGAAAAATTTACTTGAAAATTATGCATTCGCATTTTGCAACAGAACGACTCTGATTAATATGCACTATATTCATTTTATTGAAGGGAAATATGTTTATTTAATTAACAATGAAAAACTTCTTATTAGTAACAGATGTAAAAAGAAACTCCTAAACAATTTCTTAAACAATATAGTATCTTTACAATAACTATATATTAGCATAAATATTTCTATTTTATATTTTCAAAATACGAGGAAGGGGAACGACTGTTGTAATCAGTCTAAACTATTATGAATTATTTCAACATTTCAATTGATATCTTTTCATATATATTAGACATACTTATTGTCACTTTACCTTTGCAAAACCTCCATAATGAAAACAGTTATAATCAATTGCTCGCAGACACAAAAACAAACTCTGTTGAACACGGATATGGTCTCTTGAACATAAAAGACATCGTAAATAAATATCATGGTTTTCAAACTTATTCGTTTAATGATAATTTTGTATACAATATAATGATTCCATATATTGACAAATCCTTCATTTCATAATATTATTCAAACGAGGCAAAGGCGTCTTGGTTAGTCCAAGACGCCTTTTTTTACTTTTTCTACTTGAAAGGAGACAAAATGTTCAATCTAAGCGACAAGCTACATGAAGAATGTGGTGTATTTGGTATACTGGATAATTCAGAACAAAATGTAGCTAATACTATATATTACGGCCTATGCGCACTGCAGCACAGAGGTCAGGAATCTGCCGGAATAGCTGTCTGCAATACCAGCGGTCCTCTCGGCAATCTTACCTGTCACAAGGACATGGGTCTTGTAAATGAAATCTTTTCTCCGGAAAATCTATCAGAGCTTGTTGGAAATATCGGTATAGGTCATGTTCGTTATTCAACAACCGGTGAAAGTGTTGCAAAAAATGCACAACCTATCGCTATAAATTATTTCAAAGGAACACTTGCACTTGTTCATAACGGAAATCTTACCAATGTTAATGATTTAAAGAGTACTCTTCAGGAAAACGGAGCAATATTTCATACAACTACTGACTCTGAAATAATCACTTATCAAATAGCACTTGAGCGTACAAAAACCTCTTCTATAGAAGAAGCTGTCTACAACACTAGTCAGAAATTAAAGGGTGGATTTGCATTAATCGTAATGAGTCCGCAAAAGCTTGTCGGTGTAAGAGATCCATACGGACTCAAACCTCTTTGTCTGGGTAAAAGGGAAGAAAGCTATATTCTTGCTTCAGAGAGCTGTGCCTTAAATGCTATTGGTGCTGAATTTGTAAGGGACATCCTACCGGGTGAAATAGTTACGATTACAAAAGATGGCATAACAAGTAATACTGATATGTGTACTAACACACATGCTCACTGTATTTTTGAATATATTTATTTTGCACGACTTGATTCATGCATCGATGGAATAAGTGTATACGATGCCCGTATAAGAGCCGGTCGGGCACTTGCTGCATCATATCCTGTCGAAGCTGACCTTGTCGCAGGTGTACCGGATTCAGGCATAGCCGGTGCCATGGGATATGCATTAGAGTCAAACATCCCTTACGGCATGGCATTTCACAAAAACAGCTATGTAGGCAGAACCTTTATCAAGCCAACTCAGGGTGAAAGAGAGTCTGCCGTTCAGATTAAGCTTAATGTTATTCCTAGTGTAGTCAAAGGCAAACGTATTGTATTGATTGACGACTCAATAGTTCGTGGAACAACTATTTCAAAGCTTATTACAATGCTTAAAAATGCAGGTGCGGCAGAGGTTCATGTAAGAATAAGCTCACCACCATTCTTATATCCATGCCTATACGGAACTGATGTGCCTTCAAATGATTTGCTTATTGCTTCTCAGCTTACCATTGATGAAATAAAAGATAAAATCGGGGCAGATTCACTGGGGTATCTTCAAATAGAAGATTTTGAAAAGATGGTAGGTGACCTGCCATTATGCAAAGCCTGCTTCAACAATGTATATCCGGTCTCATAGCTCCACTCGGTAAAGCCAACATATACCTCGAAGCTTAGTGGACTAAAAGTTATTTTCTATGTGCGGAGCTGATGATAGTATTATTATTTTGGATACGCTTGCGCCTGATTGAAGCGTAGCGGCACATAAGCAAAGTAAAACAGAAGCAAAAAAAGCGATAACAGGGTGTCATTTTACGACCGTTTGATAACGTCGGCCCTTAGCAAAAAGGAGAAGTAACAATTGTTACTTCTCCTTTTTGTTTAGTGCCGCTACGTTATCAATTGAGCGAAAGCGTGTCTAAAATGACACCCTTGTTAATCGCAATTTTGCGTAACTGTTTTACTTCACTAAGAGCCGACGCTTCAAAGGATCCAAAATAACAATACTATCCGCATCCGCACTTATAATATATTCTTTTTAGTCCACCATGCTTCAAGGTATATGTTGGCTTTTTCCCAGTCCCCACTCTTCGACCTCATTACATTGTGAAAGAAGTCCTACATAATATGCAACTAAATCGTCAAATTCATTTGTGATTTTATCATAATATGCATCACCGGTTTGGGCATCATAGGTGGTGAACATTATTGAGTTTGAGCAAATTTCTTCATTGTAATCAACAAATTCCTGTGTGATACCGTAATTTTGCCCATCTTCGTCTGCAAGATAGAAATCCGGTGCTCCAAATGTATGTAATATCTCATGCGCATAAGATGCCGGATTTTCATCTATTCCATCACATCTTGTATAAATATTTACTATTTCATACGGATAATCATTAATGTCTTCATTTATCCAACAATAAGTTGCTGATACAGTTGTTGAAGAGTAATCATTGTTATAATATACCATGTAAATTATATTGTCTGCCTGATACTTATCCTTGAGGTTTTCGGAATCAACAATTGTTTCCACATATTCATTAAGACTGAAATACTGGTCGTCTTCATCATATGTCATATCATACTCAAAGCTTGTCGTGTAATACAAATCTTCATACTGTGACCAATCATATACAAATTCAGGGTCCACACCATAGCGATTACAATTTTCATCTATCCATTCAATCGCAATGGAAAGATAATCCAATGTCTTATACATATTTTCTTCGTTCTCATCTGTTTCCCATGATGTATTTATGTCGTCTGCAAATATGGAAACAAGAACCGTTGTTCCATCAAGTTCTTTAGCAGAGCCCAGTTTTTCTTCGCTATCTCTTTCCTCTTCATCATAGAAATTTGTTTCATAATATTGTTCATTATAATTTTCATCGTAACCTATATCTAAATCATTATAAAATTCTTGATCATCTATACATCCGGTAAATACAGTTGTAATTATTATTATCACAGATATAACGGCAGTCATTTTTTTTGCATATTTTACAGACACATCAAACATCCTCTTTTTGTTACCTTTCTATTATCTTTATATTAGCTTTATATACTCATTCTATTAGCTTTAAATTAGTATATATTTTATTAATTAATGTAAATAATATCAACATACAAACATGCCAAATTTAAACATCTTGCGAAATTTGTGTATTTTCTGATTATATACAAGTTGCAAAATATGTAGTTCTTACAAAATTTGTACAATTTTATAATTATTTACATGTTTCAAAATATGTACAGTTCTTAATATATAAACGTCATTCATATTACTAACATATTTGAATCATGACTTTATATTTTACATCTTTTATACATGTGATATTATTAGATAAATGTATTAGAAAGCATCAACTTTAAAAAAGGAGTTATAAATGAAACTTTTAACTATTTTTACAGGCGGAACTATTGGTTCCTCAATAGAAAACGGATATATAAATACTAACACGGACAATATGCAAAAGCTTCTAAAGACTGTTACTGATGACACATTAAGCTTCGAAATATGCAATCCCTACACAATTCTTAGTGAAAATTTAAACGGGAAATATATATTAATGCTTATAAACACAGTAAAAAATGCAATTAAGAAAGGCATATATGATGGTATAATTGTCACTCACGGCACCGACACACTACAATATACATCAGCAATACTCGGATATGTTTTCTATAACAGTCCTGTTCCTATTGTGTTGGTTTCAAGCAATTATATTCTTGACGACCCACGTGCAAATGGTCCTTTAAACCTTTCTAATGCAATTTCATTTATCAAAAGATACAAATCAACCGGCATGACGGACACTAAGCTTGGAAGTGTTTTTGTATCATACGGAAACACAGACCCGCTGGGCAGAGTTTTCGGATATATACACAGAGCTACAAGAGTTTTGCCACACATACCGTACAGCGACCACATATTCAGTATAAACAATACCTTTTATGGTCAGTTTATATCAGAGGGGAGTTTCGTTTTAAACAGCACAGATACTGCTTCTGTTCAATCATCCAACGACACTGTAGTCGAACTGCCAAAGGAAATCAATTTGAATCAAACATCCCCGGTTATGTATATTAAGGAGATGCCCGGAATAATCTATCCTGATATTCCTGAAAATATAAAATGTATTATTATGGAAGCTTATCACAGCGGAACACTTTGCACATCAGATGATTCTTCAAACGGACTTTGGGAATTCACTTCTAAGGCAACAGAAAACAATATACCCATTTTCTTAAGTGGCATGCCGGACGGTCTTTCATATGAAAGCACGTCAGTTTTCAGCAGCTTAAACATAAAAATTCTTCCTCCTGCATCTCCAATAGCCATGTACATGAAAGCCTGGTTAATATTGGATAACAATATGGACATGGAGCTGATTTTCAAGCCTTTTGCCGATGAATTCGTTTAAAAATAATGAAGCAGATATGATGCAACCCGAAAAATCGGATGCATATCATATCTGCCTCACTTTTTCATATCGACAATATATAAAATCTGTTTTATTCGCTCAAAAACTTTACCAGCTCATCATAATTTGATTTCATAATATCATATCCATGCTGATAAAACTCTTCCTGTTTATTCTTATCTTTTTCGAATTTGCTTATATTTTGTATCTCCGGTCTTATAAGAAATACTTTTCCTTCATCAATAAGCTCATTTAATAATTTCATTTGTTCACTGTAGGTGTCTGTTCTGGCAAGTAATGCTTCATACAGCCCGGGATACTGTTTCTTGTATCCTCCCATTATAGCCTTATATTTTTTAAAGTCTGTAGGGCTATCATCAGGTCTTTTTGTAAGGACAACCAGTATTCTGTCACATCCATTTTCAACTGCTCTTTGAACAGGAATAGAATCTGCTATACTTCCGTCAAGATAATATTTACCATCTATCTCTACAGGTTTACATAAAAACGGAACAGAGCATGATGCCTTAGCTGCCGTGAGCATACGTTCAGCATTGGAAGTCTTCCTAATGTACTCCGCTTTACCGGTCTCGCAGTTAATTACTACAAGTTCACCCTCAACCTCCGAATTATTGTATGAATCAAAATCAAACGGATATTGATTATGTGCGAATTCAAAGGTCATTTTGTCTAAATCAAGCATTTTCCCACTCTTACACATTTGTTTTACACCAAAATATGCATCATCTCCTTCTGCCTGAATTATCTTCTTTGTACGACCTTCCTGACCTGATATGAAATTTAATTGATTTCCTGCTCCAGCAGATACTCCGACAACATAATCAAATACAAGCTTCTTTTCAATAAGATAATCAAGTACCCCTGCTGAAAACAATCCTCTGAAGGCTCCACCTTCAAGTACTAAACCAGTCTTCATATTTCACCTTTTATCATTAATAATAGTATACATTATTTATTTAGTAATGGGTCAGAAGCTCTAAGCTCCACCAGCTTTGCTTCTATCTTTTCCTTTACAATGTCCGCAATTTCTTTTTTCTTAAGTTGTCCGTATTGTTCATAATATATCGGTTCAAGATAATGAATCTGTGTACGGACTTTGCCAAATTTATTGGTATCCATGCTTCTCCATGAATCGTAAAGAACAACCGGAACAATTGGTTTTTTTGATTTTAAAGAGCATGTAAAGCAACCTGTTTTGAATTCCTGAAGTTCATTTTTATTATCTGTATACCCGCCCTCAGGGAAAATGAGATAATTTTTTCCTTCTTCAACTTCCTTCGCAAGCTCGTTTAAAACCTTAATCTGCGCCCTATAATCAGTAAAATTTATTGTTTTTCCCTGAACAAGACCACAAACCTGTCTGGCAGCCGGTCTGTCTGCAGACTTTTCCTCCCAAAGCATAGCACATGGCTTTGGAACACTAAGTAAAATTCCAAGTGCATCGTATTTTCCCTGATGATTTGAATACATAATGTATCCATCTTCTTTCGGAAGGTTCTCTAAACCATACACATCCGTTTTGGTAAATGCACGCCTTCTTAAATGATCCACTATTTTTAATGCCATTTTCCACCTTTGCGTAACATCATATTTTTCCGGATGCTTAATCATATAATTAGCTTTTGGAAGATTGAGCCCCATAAACAATGGGCTTGTCGCAACAACAAAGATAAATCTTAGGTTTTTCATATTTAATCCTCTATATCAATATACTTTATAGCATCTTTCTCTTTTTCAGTATTACTGCAACCAAAATACAAATCAGCAATGTCAAAACACATATTATAAAAAATCCGTAAGGCGTATCTGAAAGAGGCATCCATTCTCCGCTTACATTCATTCCATACAGACCTGATATAATTGTCGGTATGGACATTACAATTGTAATCGCTGCCAAGTACTTCATTATGTTATTAAGTCTGTTGTCTATAACCGTAGACATCAATTCCCTTGTACCTTTTATGATATCTCTGTAAATTTGTGTCATCTCTATTGACTGTTGATTTTCGATAAGAACATCATCTAACAATTCCTGGTCTTCAGGATATTTTTTTATTCTGCTATATCGGGTAAGTCTGTCAACCACCATGCGGTTTGACCTTAATGATGTATCAAAATATACAAGGTTACTTTCAAGCTCATGCAACAATATAATATCTGAGTCTTCTGTCTGCCCTCCGATTTTTTCTTCCATCTCAAGACGTTTTCTGTCTATATTTCTAAGATAAGCCTGATACAATGTACTTGTCCTATACATTATCTGCAGTG
>CALZHV010000109.1 GCA_945787485.1 uncultured Lachnospiraceae bacterium | reverse complement strand
CCATAGCTGTGTATTTTAGATATAATCCTGAAATGACCGGAAATGGTACGGACGGATTTTTTTGGGTAAAATCAGAGGATTCTTCAAAATTTAAAATGGAACAGACAACAGATATTTTGACATATAATTCAAGTGATTTTGAACATGTGGGATGGTTTTATGGACCAAAAGAATCAGGGAAAGCACAGTGGTTGACACCATATTATAATAAAAATCTTGATGTTTTTATGATATCGTACATTATCCCTGTATATCTTGATAATGGCAATTTTGTTGGTGTTATTGGAATAGATATTGATTTTAACAGTATTATCATTAAAGAGAATGATATAGGATTGTATGAAACAGGTAAAATTGGACTTGTTGATATGTCTGAGCATCTTGTATATTATGCTGACGAAAATGGAAATGCAAAGAAAGATAATCTTTCTACCGCTTTGTATAATCATATAACAACAATAAATCGTTCGGATTCTCTCCTTAAATATACAGAAAGAGACGGAAGTCAGACTGTTATTTGTTGCAACAGGCTTATTAATAATATGAAATTGTTTGTAAGTGTTCCGCAGAAAGATATAAATTCCTACAGAAACAGCCTGATTAGGGCTTGTATCATAATAACAATGCTTATTCTTCTGTTTACTGCATTTATTATATGGAGAAATACAAAAAGAATAATTATGCCTATTAATAAGCTTGCGCAGATTACAAGTCAATATGCGAAAGGTGATTGGTCAGAAAGTTATATAAGTAATACTTCTGATGAGATACATGAGCTTTCTAAATGTATTGCAACAATGGCATCAACAACACAGCATTACATAAATGACATTCGTGATATGGCAAGAACTGATGGTTTGACCGGTCTTAATAATAAGGATTATTATTTGGAATATATTGAAGAACTTAAAGGAAAAGAAACAACGCAAATAATGCCATATGCAGTTATGGTAATGGATTTAAATATGCTCAAAAAGACAAATGACAGCTATGGACATGAAGCAGGGGATTGTCTGATTTTTGAAGCAGGAAAATACATTTCACGCATATATACAAATAGCAAAATTTTTCGTATTGGTGGGGATGAATATGTTGTTATTTTATATGGTGATGATTATGAAAACAGAGAGAGTTTATATGAACAGTTTGGCATGAATATGAACTTTGAGGTTGAGGGGACAAATGGAACAAAGCTATCCATTGCGTACGGAATGTCAGTTTATGATGTTGATTCTAAAAAATATGATGAATTATTTAAAATTGCAGATGACAGGATGTATGAAATGAAAAAGAAAACCAAGAAAAACTTGTAGCTTTGTAATATAAGATGAGGAGAATAATATGAAACAAAGGAAAAAAAGATTTCTGACAGTTATACTGCTTTTTGTTGTTTGTATAGGGACTTCAACAATTTTATCTTATAGAAATATTAAAGGAATATTGGATGACAGTTATGAAAATGATAATAGAATAGTTGCGTCTGTAATATGTAACGGTATTGAAAATAGTTTTCTAAGACCTATTATGGTTGCGGAAACAATGTCAAAGGATTCAATTTTAAAAGAAATAGTAAAACATGATACGCAAAAGGAAGCAATTGAAACAGAAGAATATGCTTCTGAATATTTAGAATCAATAAGAGACGGATTTGGATATTCAATAGTATTTGCGGTTAGTGATTTGTCTAAAGCATATTTTACAAGTAATGGTATTTCAAAATTTGTAAATCCCGGGGAAGATTATCATGATGAATGGTATAAATTGTTTCTTGAGTCAGATAAAGTGTACGATCTTGATGTTGATACGGACGAGGCGGCAAATTGGTCTTTATCGGTATTTGTTAACTCAGAGATAAGAGATGAGGATAATAATTTAATAGGCGTGTGCGGTGTTGGTGTAGATATGACTGAGCTGCAAAGACTGCTTGAAAAATATGAAAGAATATACAATGTAAAAGTTGATATTATCGACAATACAGGATTAATTCAGGTAGATACGCAGGCAGAAAGAATAGAGAGAGATTATATTAAAATCAATAACCTTGAAGACTACTCTGACGGTGAGTTATATTATGAAGTCAGTGATGATAAAAAATTAGTTATTTGTTACATGGAAGATTTGGATTGGTATCTTGTTGTTCAATATGAAAAAGATATAAATACAAATGTTATCAATGTAATAAAGCCGGGAGTAATATGTCTGGCTTTAGGAATTATAGTTTTTGTTTTGTATTCAATTTATGAATATAAAATATATCCTGATGAAGAAAATAAGATAGACGAAGATAACTAAAATTTATAATAGCAGGGAAAATTTATGGGAAAAATTCTTTTGTTTAATGTAAATATATTTAAGTATAATCAGATTAAATCCGTTTGTGATAAACTCGGACATTCTTTGATACTTGTAAAAAAAGAACAGTATGGAAATAAAATTGGTGAGATAGCAGGTATCATTCCGGGGAAAATGATGATGAATACCAATACAGATATTGACGATGAAATGATGGTGTTTGTGGGGCTTGATTCAGACTCGCTTGATAATTTTCTTGCGGAATATAAAAAAGCATCTGTTTCTCCGATTTTAAGAAAGGCTATAATGACTCCGGCTAACATAAACTGGACTGTTAAAGAACTATTTGAAGATTTGGACGAGCATGTAAAAAATGGAAGAGAAAAAAATTAACAGTGATTTAGATATAATAAAAAATAACGACATTTCAAGTAAAGACAGGTTTGATTTCCTTCAAAAGACAGCATTTGTCTGGATTGGTGCCTTGATATGCTGTTTGTTATGGGGGAGCGCATTTCCATGTATTAAGCTTGGATATGATTGGATGAGTATTAATAATAACGATACAGCTACAATAATAATGTATGCAGGATGCAGATTTACACTGGCAGGTATTCTTGCAATAGTATTCGGTTCTTTTTTAAATAAAAAGCTGCTTATTCCGGGTAAAAGCGCAATTCCTAAAATAATAAATCTTTCTTTGTTTCAGACTATTCTCCAATATTTCTTTTTTTATATTGGACTTGCCCATACGAGTGGAGTGAAAGCATCAATTATAGAGGGAATGAATGTTTTTATTGCAATATTTGTTGCAAGTATTTTGTTTAAACAGGAAACCTTGACAGGAAGAAAAGTATTTGGAAGTATAATTGGTTTCGCAGGAGTAGTATTAGTAAATGTCCTTGGCCAATCGGTTGATATTAGTATAAGCTTTTGGGGAGAAGGTTTTATTTTATTATCGGTAATAGCATATGCATTTTCTTCAGTGTTTATAAAGCATTATTCAAAGCTGGAAAATCCTGTTATGCTTAGTGGATGGCAGTTTCTGTTTGGAGGAATTGTTATGACGATTGCGGGTTTTGTTTTTGGCGGACATTTTGAAAGTGTGTCGGTAAAAAGTATTCTGATGCTTATATATCTTGCTTTTATAAGCGCTGCAGCGTATTCTTTGTGGAGTCTGTTATTAAAATATAATCCTGTTTCTAAGGTTACGGTGTTTGGCTTTATGAATCCTGTGTTTGGAGTAATTCTGTCATCGGTATTATTAAACGAAAAAGATATGTTAAATGCGGGTGCCATATTTTCACTTGTTTTGGTGTGCCTTGGAATTTATATAGTAAATAGCAACAAAAAAAATAATCCTTCGCATGAAAAATAATATGAAGGATTATTTTTTGTTTATTCTAAAATAAATTATTGGGCATATTTATCAAGAATTTTACCTGCTTTGTAGGTTGATAAATTAAAATTAAATAAATTCATTTTTTTGTAGTCGTCATATGTTTTTTTCCACATATATGGTATTTCATTAGTGTCCCAAATACTTTCATAATAGTAGTAATCATAATCATAAAGATTGCTTATTTTTGTGTCTTTATATTTTTCATATTCAGCTTTGGCACTGATGAATGTTTCTTCTACAATACCTTTTTTGTCAAGCTCGGGAATTGAATCTGAAGCAAGCTCCTCCTTTAGATAATCAATGTCTTCAATACCGTCATAATTTAAATTGAATTTGGTTATCTGTACGGCAGGATTGGAAATTGCAAACAATATATAAAGTATACTTATCATAATTGTTCCGTAATTAAACAAAGGAAAGCTTTGCTTATATATTGTAATAATGCAACCAATGAGCAAAAAGCTTATTACAACGAGTGACCACAGAACCATAACTCTAAGCATTGTGAGTTCATAGCTTTCAATATACAAAAGCATTCTCATTGCAGAAGATGCCACCATTATTCCTGTACAAAGACTAAATAAAGTGAGAATAGCCTTTAATATTTTGTTGTCTTCAAAAAGCTTTAGGCAAATCATCAATATTATTATGTTGATTACACAAACAGCCAGAAGCTGAAAGAATCCTTCTCTTGCGTATTTTGCATATGTGTATCCCTCGGGTAATTCAAAGCCTCCAATAAACAGAAAAGAAATCTGTATTATTGAGAATATGAGATATACAATTGTAATTGGAATTGTACATGAAACAGCAACAATGGCATTAAAACGTTTATGGTCTTTAATTTTTGAGTCTACGTAGTCTGAAACCATATATGAAAATACACCATATGATGCAAGCCATCCGAAAATTCCGAAAATAACACATTTAATCCAATATCGGGGAAGCTTAATAAAGGAAAAAATATTTTTAAATACAGCATCTGCACTTGTAAGAAGTGGTATGACGATAAGTAAAATTAAAACGGATAATGAAATACCTATACAGATATAACCGATAGTTTTTGATTTTTGATTCTCAGGTTTTTTTCTGCGTTTTGCAAAGTCTATAAATGGGTTAACAAAATGTATTAATGAAATAAAAGGAAGCTTTATTATTTCAATCATAAATTTGCCAAGCCCCCATTTTTTTGTATCGCAAAAATGTATTAACAAAAATGTTGCAAAAAGTAATGACATGCCGATTGTATTAAAAAATATTATTGAAAAGTTTGTTGTCATGGAACTTGATACGGCAAGTAACAACCATGCAAGCAGACACATTATGGTTTTAAAGCCTATTTTAAGCTTAAAAAATATTAAGGCTGCAATAATGAATGCCTGTGTTGATACAGTTAGAACAATTGTCATTACATTGTGTAAATTGTAATAAGTGCATATTCCGAAAATCAAGCCATATAATAAGCTTAGAATTCCAAAGAAATAGTAATTATCACGCATTTTTAATATTCCCTCGGGAACTTTCTTCCCACAAGGAACAGAGTTTAAATTTTGTGAGTCCATAATATAATATCTCCTTATAATATGAAAATGAGTTGAAAGAATTATTCATCAACATATTCAAGAATATCTCCCGGCTGGCAGTCAAGAGCTTTACATATTTTGTCAAGTGTTTCGACTTTGATTGCCTTTGCTTTGCCGTTTTTTAGTATAGACATATTTGCTATTGTAATGCCGACTTTATCGGATAACTCTGTTACACTCATTTTCTTTTTTGCAAGCATTACATCAATATTAAAAACTATCATATTTCACCTCTGATTTATTAATATTAAAAAGTTTCATAGTCCGTTGCTGTGTTGATAACATAAAAATATTATCAGATAGTTAAATCCTGCTCCTGTTTCATTATTGCAGCTTTAAGTACAAGATGTGACAGGGTAGCAGTTATAATAAAAATAACAATTCCGGCAACAACGACTAATATAAAGAACATAATTAAAATGCCGGGACACAGTTTTAAAATAAACGAAGCAATGCTAAGTATTGCAACTATTATTGTGTCAATCATTGATAAATATGATATATTTTTTAGTAATGTTGAATTTTTTTCTGAAAAAGAATTATCTTTGCCGATCTCATTTGCAATTTTATAGCCAAATACCAACGCTATAAATACTGGAATAGATGTAATACATATTGGTATTAGTAATGGGAGCATGTTTTTTTGTGCCATTTGACCTTCATCAATATAGCCGTTAAGTACAGTCGGTACTATATATATGTATATAAGTAATCCGCAAATTCCCATTGTAATTGCTATAGCCTTTAGTGCATTTGATAATCCTTTTTGTGTCATAGTTTTTCCATCCTTCTTTAATTTATATGCTTAAGCTTAAACCTTTATATTCGTATTATTCTTGTGCACTCAGAAAAATCCAAATATAAAGCTTTAATTTAAAATACATCACAAAAAACAAATTGTCAATAAAAATTTATCGTAATACAATAAATTTGTGTCGAGTTACATAAAAACACTGAATTCCATGACAGGGGGTAATGAGATATAATTAAAAAAAATGTAAAATCTTAATAAATTAAAGAGGTTGAATATTGACAAAAAACTTCAAAATGTTAATATATAGCTATGTGTGATTTTGGAATTTACCAAGAGCACAAATAAAGCATAAGAAAGAAAGAGGTATATTGCAAATGGCAAACATCGATTTAAGCAAGTACGGCATTACTGGAACAACAGAAATCGTTTACAATCCTTCATTCGAATTATTGTTTGATGAAGAGACTAAGGCTTCAAACGAAGGTTATGAAGTTGGACAGAATACTGAGTTAGATACAGTAAACGTTATGACAGGTATTTATACAGGACGTTCTCCTAAGGATAAGTACATTGTTATGGACGAAAACTCAAAGGATACTGTATGGTGGACATCAGATGAATATAAGAATGATAACCATCCAATGTCAGAGGATACTTGGGCAGTAGTTAAGGATATAGCTAAGAAAGAGCTTTCAAACAAGAGACTCTTCGTAGTAGATGCATTTTGTGGTGCAAACGCTGATACAAGAATGGCAGTTCGTTTCATCGTTGAGGTTGCTTGGCAGGCTCACTTTGTAAAGAACATGTTTATTATCCCAACAGAAGAAGAGCTTGCAAATTTCGAGCCTGATTTCGTAGTTTACAATGCATCAAAGGCTAAGGTTGAGAATTATGCAGAATTAGGACTTAATTCAGAGACATGTGTTGCTTTCAACATTACCAGCAGAGAGCAGGTTATCATCAATACATGGTACGGTGGAGAAATGAAGAAGGGTATGTTCTCTATGATGAACTACTACCTTCCACTTAAGGGCATTGCTTCAATGCACTGTTCAGCTAACTGTGATATGGAAGGAAAGCATTCAGCAATCTTCTTTGGTCTTTCAGGAACAGGTAAGACAACACTTTCAACAGATCCTAAGAGACTTCTTATCGGTGATGATGAGCATGGTTGGGATGACAATGGTATCTTCAACTTTGAAGGTGGTTGTTATGCAAAGGTTATCGGACTTGATAAA
>CALZHV010000108.1 GCA_945787485.1 uncultured Lachnospiraceae bacterium | reverse complement strand
TTTTTCTGGAATCATCTTTTTCATATGCTGTAAGAAGTCGCGGAACATCCTTCTGGGTAAGAGTACCAGAATAAGCATTTTCTACAATAAATGTTTTGTCGTGCATCTCGACATAAATCATACCACCATCTCCGTGTACGATTGCATTTTTGATGAGATTATCAACCATCTGTCTAAGCAATACAACATCACCATCGACAAATATATTTCCCTCTACATCTATATTAAAATGTTTGTCGCTGTCGGACACTTCATATCCCTGCACAAGCTCTTCTGTCAGCTGTCTCATATCAACAGACTGTTTTTTATCCAATTTGTAATCACTTCCGAGCTTTGAAAATCCAAGAATCTGTTCCACCATATGATTCATATCCCCAACAACTCTTACTATTTCTTCTGCATAATAATCTCTTTTTTCCGTATGCACCTGCTCCTTAAGATTTTCTGCCATACCTGACAGTACCATAAGCGGACTTTTCAGGTCATGTGCCATCGCATTTGTAAGATTCTTTTGATAATCTTCAAAATCATAATGGGCTTTTAATCGTACATATCTATATCGTGCATTAAAGAACGAAATTACAAAAACCATTATTATAACTATAATAAAATAATAAAGGAAGAATGTACGATTTTGAGTCATATAATCATAACTGACAGCTGTTACAAGCACATATTCAACACCATCCGCAACCTGAACACGTTCAAATGTACTTCTTGTATATTTGCCTAAGCCCTGTTCTCCCATAGATGATGAGCCTGAAAGACGTTCATCATCCTTATTTTTTTCATAGATATCAATTGCTTCCATCCTTGTTGAATCACTTGCTTTTCTATGCAGTATTGGGATGTAATAATCATATTCCCCGGTATACTCCTCAGGATAAAACTGCTCAATTTTTTGCATTTTTTCTGTGTCCTTTGGAGAGCAGTCATATGATTTTGCAAGAGCTCCGTCTCCCATACCTGACGGTTCATAAAAATCTATTTTTCCGTAGTAAAATTTATCACCCTCAATATAACCGGATGAAACACGAACATCATATTCATTTCCATCATATGGTATGTTGCAATATTTATTGTACTCCTCCAATACCTCTGTATTAAGCTCGTTGCCGGCTTCATATGCCTTCATCCAGACAATCTGATATTCATCAACTACCTCACTGTCCATATCAAAGTGTTGCTGAACTAATGCAACCGAATCATCCGTAGAACAAAAAAGATTTCCGTTTGCATCATAAATCATTCCTACTCCGTCTGAAAAAGGATAGTAGTCTGACATTGTATTTACATACATTCTCATCCAGATTTTAAACTGTTCTTCTCTTTCTTCCTCAGACAAGTCAGTTCTTCCCTGCCAGTTATTATATGAATGCTTCATATTTTCTTTTATTATATCTACGATATCTTCCAAATCCTGATTTGACTGTTGAACTGCTGCTTTCACTCGATAATACCAGATTCCGCCGCTTATACATCCAAATATTAAAGCTGTAATAAGAAGACTTGAAGCAAAAATGTTTACAAAACCTCTGCGCTTCAAATAACGTTTTATTTGCCTCTTTTCTTTTCTTTTGTTTTGCTTTTGTCTTTTTTCTTTTTTTATCTCTCGCTTAAGCTTCTTTGCCTGAAAATCCGGCAATACTGTAAATCCCATAAGCACTCGCCTCCTAACAATCCTCTATCTTATATCCTTTTGAGACAACTGTTTTTATCTGGTGACCCGCATGACCCAGTGCCTTTCTTAACAGCTTAATCTGGTTATCAACGATACGGTCTGTACCCATATAATCATATCCCCATACTTCATTAAGCAGTGTATCTCGTGAGACTACAATCCCCACATGAGTCATCAGATATTTAAGCATCTCATATTGCTTGGGCTGTAATATAATATCATGACTGTTTTCTTCTGTGTTTTCATGCACAATTACTTTATATTCATCAGTCTTCATCGTAATATCGCCCACCTGTAAAATCTTAACTGCCACAACACCATTTGCTCTTCTCAACACGGCAAGGATTTTGGCATAAAGCGTTGCAAGAGAAAAAGGCTTCACTATATAGTCATCGCAACCAAGCCTGTATCCACGCAAAATATCCTCTTCCATTCCTCTTGCAGTAAGGAATATTATCGGAACCAAATCTCTGCTTCTAATCTCTGTACACAACGTATATCCATCCGTATCCGGAAGCATCACATCAAGCAAAATAAGGTCAAACTTTTGTTTTTCCATGGCAAGGCGCGCCTTCCTACCATCTTCCGCAACGAAAAGACAAAGCTCGTTTTTCCCTTTTTCACCGATATAATCAGCAATTACTTCCTGTATTTTTTTGTCGTCCTCGACCAGCAAAATCTGATACATAAAACCTCCATGTAACACTAAGTTTTTACAAATTTATTTTAACTAAAAGATGTATATTCTTTATATACTTATTGTATTTTTTAAGTATATTGTGAGAATCTCCAAAAAGGAAGTCATTTTTCAAAAAATGATTTTTGTCAAGCTGCTCCCGACGTACAACCTAAAAAACGAGAAGTTTCCTATACAGTAAAAACAGCTACAAGCTTAAATATACCTTTCAAGTCGGATTAAGATCTGACTATATTAAGGTATTTAAAGCTTATAACTGTTTTTAGAAGAGTTTTAATGTTTTATATAAAAGGCTTTACCTTTGTAAACTAAATTCAATTATAAAGTTTTATTTTTTTAAAATAATATCGTAATCGTAGTTCCGACTCCCGGTGCACTGTCAAGATTAATCTTTGCATCATGTATTTCCACAATATGCTTAACGATTGCCAATCCAAGTCCGGTTCCTCCCGTTTCTTTGGAACGGCTTTTATCAACTCTGTAAAAGCGTTCAAAAATTCTTTGTTGTTCAGATGCCGGTATTCCGATTCCGTTATCCTTTACAATTAGCATTACATCATCGTTTTTTTCTACCGTAACTGTAACTTTACCGCCTGCATTATTGTATCTGATTGCATTCTGGACAAGATTTTCAACAAGCTCTTTCAGCATATCTTTATTGCCTCGTACAACGCAGCTTTCTCCGGTAAAAGTAAGCTTGACATCTCTTGATTTAGCATTGAGAATAAGTGCTTCCATGCACTCCGAAACAGTTTCGTACAAATCTACCTCTTCGAAAACAGGCAATCTTTCAGTTCTGTCAAGCTCCGACAGTCTTATTATATCATTTATAAGAGCGAGCAGACGGTCGGCATTTTTTTGTATTTCCTGATAAAAATGCTTCTGCTGGTCAGCTCCTACCATTCCACCCTCTAACAGCTCTGCATATCCTGAAATAGCGGTAAGAGGTGTTTTTAACTCATGTGACACATTTGCCGTGAAATCCTGTCTTGCCTTAGCAGCTGACAAGATATCTGCATGCTGTGCTCTAATCGTCTCTGAAAACGGCTCTAATTCCCTGTAAGGTGCTTCGTAATCAGCATCTTCAAGCTTCTGTGCCATCATATCGATAGGACGTAGAAGCTGTTTTGTCAGGACATGCGAAAGAAGAACACAAATTCCGATAATACACAAAATTATAACACCCGTCATAGGAGTAGCTGACATAAATACAGACCACAGACTTTGTGCATCCGTTGCCACACGAAGAACAGTGTTATTATCAAGAAGAATCGCATAGTAGAAGGTATTTTTATTTTTTGTATCAGAACGTCTAACCGATTCGCCAACTCCATATGCCATCGCATCCCTTATCTCAGGTCTGTCGATATGGTTTTCCAACAATTCAGCAGAAGCATCATTGTCATACAATACCGTTCCGTCAGTATCAATCCATGTAACACGAAGCTCACTTATGTCTGTTGATAAATCAATTTCTTGTATTTCTTTTTTTTCATTATTCACTTCTTCAAAATAATGGGTATCCTTAAGCAGCTTTGCACTTATGGCAAGGTCTGACCTGACACGCTTTTGAAACAAATTATAGAATATATTTGTTATTCCAATTACGGTTGCAATAATAGCCAACACTGCAATACCCACAAGTCGTGTGTTTATCTTTCTTTTCATTCGATAATATATCCCACATTTCTTACTGTTCTTATTCTGTTTCCATATGTTGCAAGCTTTTGTCTTAATGTTTTAACATGCATATCCAGAGTTCTCGATTCACCTTCGTAGCTGATTCCCCAGATATGGTCCATAATCGTATCTCGATTTAATACTATACCTTTATTTATCATAAGGAAAGACAATAATTCATACTCCTTAAATGTAAGCTCAACAAGCTTTCCATCAACAGTAACCTCATGTTTTTCATTGTTGACTACAAGTCCATCGAGACAAAGCTCTTTTATTTCCGCAGGTTTAGTTCTTCTAAGAAGTGCCTTAACCCTTGAAATCAATTCCATAACAGAAAATGGCTTCTTGATATAATCATCTGCGCCATCTTCAATTCCCTTGACAAGATCAAGTTCTGTTGTCTTAGCGGTTACCATAATAACAGGTATTTTTTTTGTATCACTATTTCTTCTAAGCTTTTTTACAATTTCATTTCCGCTTTCATCAGGAAGCATGACATCAACAAGACACAAATCAGGAATAACCTCCTCTATCTTCCTGTAAAAATCCTTTGCACAGCCAAAGCCTAATACCTTATGTCCGGCGTTCATAAGTGCAAATTCTTCTATTTCTCTTATGCTTTCATCATCCTCTATGATATATATCAGTGCCATTTAATCACTCCTCTTATCTATCCTTTCACTGTAGCATCCTGCTTTCCGATTGGATACTTCTTAATCAGACTCTCATACTCTGCATTAAATGCCTGTCTTTCTTCGTTTGTAAATGTCTTGAAATATTCATGTGTATTATATTCATTATCATATATCGTTATCATCTCGATAGCAACATTTGAACAATGATCAGATACTCTTTCGAGTCCCGTTAAAATATCTTCAAGAATAAATCCCATTTCAATGGAACATTTTCCTTTTTGCAATCTTCTTATATGATTTTCTTTTATCTTCTTTGAAAGTGTATCGATTACTTCCTCAAGCGGCTCAACATGAACAGCAGACGTACCGTCATCATTACAGAAGCTGTCAACCGTCAGATTGCATATATCTCTTACTGCCATGCATAAGGTTTCGATTTCCTTTTTAGCATGCTTTGTAAACGAAAGAGATTTTATGTTAATTTCCTGTGCGGATTTTACAATATCCATCGCATGGTCAGAAATCCTTTCAAAATCACTTATACTGTGAAGAATTATTGACATGCTCTGACTGTCCTGAAGCGAAAGGTTTTTACTTGAAAGCTTCACAAGGTACGAACCGAGTACATCCTCATATTTATCGGCAATTGACTCCAAACGAATTACTTCTTTTGCCTTTTCTTCATCATAACAAACTAAAACCTCAAGCGCCAGTCCGATAGACTTTTTTACTACTTCGGCCATTTCTCTTGCTTTATTTCTGCAAAGCTCCATGGCAAATGCCGGCCTTCTGAGAAATCTTTCGTCAATAGCTATCACTTCCTGTTCTAAATTAACATCGGCATTGTCCTTAGATTCAGGTATAGTAAGCTCGGCAAGCTTAACAAGCAAATTAGAAAATGGGAAAAGAAGTATTGTGGCACATATATTAAATAAACTGTGAACAACTGCAATTCCGGCAACCCCTGCAGACTCTTCCATAAACGCAAAATCAACAAAACTATTTGCAATATAGAAGACAACCATAAATATAATCGTTCCGATTAAGTTAAAGTACAAATGTATCATAGCGGCTCTCTTTGCATTTTTTGTTGCACCAACAGAAGAGATTAACGAAGTTACACATGTACCGATATTCTGTCCCATAATAATCGGAATTGCGACAGAATAATTAACGGCTCCTGTAGCACATAATGCCTGGAGTATACCAACTGATGCAGATGAGCTTTGTATAATTGCTGTCAAAACAGCACCGACTGCCATACCTAAAACAGGATTTTCAAATGCCGTCATAAGTCCCGTAAAAGACGGATTATCGGCAAGCCCTGACACCGATGAACTCATTGTTTCCATACCAAACATAAGTATTGCAAATCCAAGGAGTATTCCTCCGATATCCTTGCGCTTTGATTCTGCTTTACTTGCCATTATAAGAATAATTCCAACTGCTGCAAGAACAGGCGAGAAAGACGATGGCTTCAACAATTGTACCCACATCGTTCCTCCGTCAATTCCTGTGAGTGACAAAAGCCATGATGTAATGGTTGTACCTATATTTGCACCCATAATGATACCGACAGCCTGCGAAAGCTTCATAATTCCGGAATTTACAAAACCTACAACCATTACTGTTGTGGCTGATGATGACTGAATCACCGCTGTAACTCCTGCGCCTAAAAGTACGGCAAATATTCGTTTGCTTGTAAGCTTTTCCAGAACACCTTCAAGCTTACCTCCTGCTATCTTGGAAAGTCCGTTTCCCATTATACTCATTCCGTACAAAAACAAAGCTAATCCGCCAATCATATTCAAAAAATCAAAAATGTCCATAGATATACCCCTTTCATAGCTATGTAGTATAATCATTCAAAGTAAAATCTATAGACACTTTTATGTAAAATCTATGTAAAGTTCATATGTTAATATATATAACACACACATTTTAAAGAATTTTTTTATATTATTATTTTTTATAATCATACATTGCGAATATACACACAATTAAATAAAGCTTTCATCTTCTGATTTTCTAAGGGAAAAGATAACCCACTCCGCTATATTAGTTGCATGATCTCCGATTCTTTCAAAATACTTTGCAACCATCAAAAGATCTGTTGCATCCTCTCCCTCTGTAGAATTATCTAATATAAGCTTTATTATATCTCTTTTTGCTTCGTTAAATAATTCGTCAACAACATCATCGTGAAGGATTACTTCTTTCGCTTTTATTTCATCCTTTTCAACATATGCTTCTATACTATGATTAAGCATTAACATTGTTTCGGATGCCATTTTTTTGATATGGTCAAACTTTTCAATCTGACTGTTTTTGCCCATCAAAATAGTTATTTCAGATATATCTGCCGCATGATCTCCAATTCTCTCCATGTCTGTAACCATCTTCATGGCTGCAGTAATGGTCCTTAAATCTCTTGCTACCGGCTGCCTCTGAATCAGCAGATTGAAACAGATATTTTCAATTTTTTTCTGCTCTCTGTCCACATCTGCATCGCCGTCCATAATGCTGCGGGCCAGCTCTACATCCATGTTCATGAAGGCTCTGGTCGCACCCTGAATGGCATTTTCTATCATTGAACACATT
>CALZHV010000107.1 GCA_945787485.1 uncultured Lachnospiraceae bacterium | reverse complement strand
CCATAACTACCTTTTCGATTATTGAACGTAATCCTCTGGCACCTGTTTTTCTTTCAGTTGCTTCTTTCGCAATAGCCCTTAATGCACCTTCTTCAAATTCAAGCTCAACACCATCTATCTCAAACAGTTTTTTGTACTGCTTACAGATAGCACTCTTTGGTTCACAAAGAATTCTTATAAGTGCTTCTTCATCTAACAAATCTAGTGTAACCGTTACAGGTACTCTACCGATAAATTCAGGGATAAGGCCATATTTAATGAAATCTTCAGGTGAAACCTTCTTTAAAAGCTCACCTATATTCTGGTCAACATTTGATTCAACATCAGCATTAAATCCAATTGACTTCTGTCCTATTCTATTTTCAATTATCTTATCCATACCTTCAAAAGCACCACCACATATAAATAATATATTAGTAGTATCTATCTGTATGAACTCCTGCTGAGGATGTTTTCTTCCTCCCTGAGGTGGAACGGATGCTACCTTCAATAATTTTTAATAACGCCTGCTGTACACCTTCACCGGAAACATCTCTGGTAATTGATACATTTTCTGACTTCTTTGTAATTTTATCAATCTCATCAATGTAAATAATACCACACTGTGCTCTGTCAATATCATAATCAGCAGCCTGTATAAGCTTTAACAAAATATTTTCTACATCTTCACCAACATAACCGGCCTCTGTAAGTGTTGTGGCATCTGCTATTGCAAATGGCACATTTAAAAGCTTAGCTAAAGTTTGTGCAAGATATGTCTTACCGGAACCTGTAGGTCCCAGCATTATAATATTACTCTTTTGTAATTCTACATCAAAGTCTTTCTCTACTAATATTCTTTTATAATGATTATATACGGCAACAGACAAAACTTTTTTTGCAAGTTCCTGACCTACAACATAATCATCGAGAAATTCTTTAATCTCTTTTGGCTTTAAGAGGTTAATATCTGTATCAACAAAGTCACTGTCAAATTCATCCTGAATTATTTCTGAACAAATTTCGATACATTCATCGCAAATAAATACATTTGGTCCGGCTATTAATTTTCTTACCTGTTCCTGACTTTTATTACAGAAAGAACATCTTACTTTTTTTCTATCGTCAATACGATTAGCCATTACTACACCTCATACTTCCTTCTATTATGACTAATATGGAAGAATCTTTCAATTTACCTTATTACTCTCTCTTTGATACAATTTTATCAATCAAACCATACTCAAGGGCTTCTTCTGCACTGAGGAAATTATCTCTGTCTGTATCTCTTTCAATAACATCGAGAGGTTTTCCTGTAGCTTCACTTAATATACCGTTGAGTTTTGCTTTTAACTTGATAATGTGTTCAGCATGTATCTGTATATCAGTTGCCTGACCCTTTGTCCCTCCAAGTGGCTGGTGAATCATTATCTCTGCATTTGGCAATGCATATCTTTTACCTTTTGCACCACCTGCAAGAAGGAAAGCTCCCATACTTGCCGCCATTCCTACACAAATTGTGGAAACATCACATTTAATATAGTTCATTGTATCATATATGCCCATACCGGCAGAAACAGAACCACCGGGGCTGTCAATATACAAGCTTATATCTTTCTTAGGATCTTCTGATTCGAGAAATAAAAGCTGTGCTATAACGAGGCTTGCAGTTGCATCGTTAACCTCGTCTGAAAGAAATATTATTCTTTCTTTTAATAATCTTGAATATATATCGTATGAGCGCTCACCTCTGCTGGTTTGCTCAACGACCATAGGTACTAATGCCATATTATACCTCCTTGCAATTTTCTCCTATAAGTGCAAGTGCTTTCTTTGCAGCTAAATCTTTTGAAATTGCCTTAATTTCGTTTTCACTAACCATTTCCTTAAGTGAATCGAAATCCATCTGATACATTGTAGCCATATTCTGAATTTCTTCATTTATTTCGTCTTCTGATATTACAATGTTTTCTGCTGTTGCTACTGCATCAAGAACAAGGCTTGTCTTAATTCTTGCGATAGCATCCGGCTTAACTCTTTCCATGAAATCTTCCTTTGAGATATTCATAAGCTTAAGGTACTGCTCAAGCTGTAATCCCTGATACTGAAGATTCTGTGCAAACTCATTAACGATTCTTTCCTGATGATACTCGATCATTGGTTCAGGAATTTCTATAGTAGAAGCTTCTGCAATTTTTTCAACAGCCTTTGACTGTCTTTCTCTTTCAGCTTCCTTATCCTTCTTTGCCTGAAGGAACTTCATCTTATCTTCCTTATACTCTGCAAATGTCTCAAATGATGATACTTCTTCTGCAAACTCATCATCTAATTCAGGAAGCTCAATTGCATTAATCTTAAGAAGATCAACCTTAAATACTGCCGGCTTACCTGCAAGATTTTCAGCCTGATAGTCTTCCGGGAAAGTAACGTTAACATCAAAGCTGTCACCAATATTTTTTCCAACTATCTGATCTTCAAATGTATCGATAAATGAATGGCTGCCTAATGTAAGCTTATAATTCTCGCCTTTTCCGCCTTCAAAAGCTTCTCCATCTATGAATCCTTCAAAGTTAATTGTTACTTCATCATCAAGCTGAGCTGCTCTGTCTTCAACTGTGATAGATCTTGAGTTTTCTTTCTGGTCTTTGAGGATTTCTGCCATAACATCTTCCTCTGTCACTTCAGAATCAACCTTCTCGATTTCAACACCCTTATAATCTGCTAATGTGATTTCAGGCTTAATTGCAACCTTTGCAGTGAAAATAAATGCCTTGCCTTTTTCAATCTGCTCTACATCAATTTCCGGATTTGAAACGATTTCTTCCTCACAAGCAGCTATTTCCTTTGGATAGTACTCATTGATAAGAGCATTTGCAGCTTCGTCATAAAATACAGCTGCACCATACATCTTTTCAATCATAGCCTGAGGCACTTTACCCTTTCTGAAGCCAGGAATTGAAAATCTATTTTTCATTTTTTTATATGCTTCTGTAACTGCCTTATCAAATTCTTCTGCAGGCACCTCAATTGTAAGTTTTGCCATGCTACCTTCTAATTTTTCTACTGATAAACTCATTTGTTCTTCCTCCTTATAATGTCTAAACGCACTATTCATTGGATTATAACATACTAAATTATTTTAGTCCATATTTTTTCTAAATTTTTACACTTACCAGACTTGTCTAAAACTGTATAGGAAACAAAAAGTTTGCTATAAAAAATTAGGCCTGTCTATATATTATGCAATAACTTTTTTATTATTACATAATATAGACAAGCCTTGTAATCATATAATATTTATAATATTTATAATATTTTATGATTAATACATGATATCAAATGGTATTACTTATTTGACATCTGCTGCTTCTGGTTGTTAACCATCTGTCTTACCATTTCACCACCAACAGAACCTGTTTCCTTTGATGTTAAATCACCGTTATAACCTTCTTTTAAGTTAACACCAAGTTCGTTTGCAACTTCCATTTTAAATCTGTTCATTGCATCTCCGTTTGTTCCGCTAGTTGTTTTCTTTGTATTTGCCATTACAGACACCTCCATATAATAATAAATACATTAATCAAACAAAACAATTTATATTAAATTTATTTATTGATTAAGTATCTAAAACTATTATTTGCAAAAATCAATAAAATATTTATGGAAATATATGTATAAAAAAAGACCTCAGTATTAGTTTTAATACTGAAGTCTTAATTAGTCATCCTTACTGAATGATATTGGTATTAAAGTGAGTCTGTTTTGTATTTATAGACTATTCACTTTCTTTTTTTGATTTTTTCCTTAAAACCACCATTGCTCCTGCAGCACCAAGCATTACTGTTACAAGCAATACAACAGGTGTTCCATCTCCCGTCTTTGGCTCTCCCGAACCTAAATATGTATACTTTCTTGGAGCAGGATCGTCCGGATCCTCAGGTTCTTCCGGATCCTCCGGATCATCCGGCTTATCAGGAACTTCCGGATCCTCAGGATCTTCCGGATCTTCAGGATCTTCATTTATTTTTTCTGCTTTAAATTGTGCTGAAATAATCGTATCAGCCGTTATCGACTTATAACTCTTATCCCAACCTGTAAAGATATACTTATAATTTTTAGTAGCTTTCTTGGTAGGTGTTTCTGTAGGAGGTGTAGCTGATTTTCCGTGCTCAACTATATCAACCTTCATAACCTTACCATCACCATCTAACCATTTAACTGTATAATTCTTTTTGCTGGCAGTTGAAAGGTAAAGTGCATATACTGAGAATCTGTTTGTACTTATTGTTACATATGAATTTGTAAGGCTTACATCTCCTGCACCCCAGTCTATAAATGTATAATCACTACCGCTTCCATGCATAGATGCAACATTGATATTCTGACCTGACAAATCACCAAGCGGGAATGAAACAGTAATTGGTTCAACAAGTCGTGATATTTCTGTTGGTGTACCGTTTACAAGTGCACCTGAGGCATCTCTTACTTCTTTAATAATATAAAGCTTAATATACCTCTTTATCGTTCCGTTCTTAATATTATTTTCAAATGCATTCTTAATTGCCGTATCCACCTGTGATACATTCATATAACTTGCATGTAAAATAATATTTACAGAACCGCCATTATTGACAACTGCAAGATCTTCATTTGATACTACTGCAGTATTGAAATTGTCATATACTTTTTCAAGTCCGTCAACAGTTATTGCAATAGCTCCGTCATCTATGACAACACTTGTATTAAGACCTGAGAGTTCAATATTTACACCACCCTTTGCGGCATAATCTGTAGGATATACAACTCCACCCTTTTCAATAGTTACTGACTTAGTTCTAGTAAGAATACCATTTGTTGCCACAACTCTGTATGAACCGTCTGATACATTCTTAAATATGTAATCTGATGCTGCCGCACTCTTGATTTCATATCCTGCAACACATACATCCCCTTCATATAATCCAACATAAATAGGATATGTTTTCATGCTGCTTACAAGATTTGATGTTGCATATTTAACACTTCCGTAAACAGATGCACTTGCATTTGCAGCTGTTGTTTTAAAGCTTCCTTCATATATCTTTGTCTCATTTGAAACACTTGTAGTTGCATAAACTTTATAGTCATAAACCGTTTTTTCTTCAAGATTTGTAAAGTTGTATGTCAATCTCTTTCCGTATGAAGTATCAAATTCGCTTATTGCACACTTTGAATAACTCTTGTCGGAATGCTTCTTGTATGCAATATAGTAATCAGATATCGGATATGTTCCTTCATAAAGCTTTGCCTCAATATATGCAGACTTTGATGTAATTTTTGTTACAGGATTTACCTTCATTGTAAATGGAGTGAATGTAACAGCATCCGAAACATTTCCTGCAACGTCCTCAGCCTGTATCTCATAATTAACACCTGAGCTTGCCATAAATGAACCTGTAACAACACCATTATCTTCCTTAACAGAAACAACATTACCGTTAACTGTAACCTTATTGATATTTACACCGCTTGTTACATCTTTTATTTTGAAGTTTACTGTTACATTTCCGTCAACATCTGTTTTTGAACCTGTAATTTCAATTTCCGGTGCAACTGTGTCAACATATACATATACTGTTGTCTCAGGGCTTGTGCAATTTGAAGCACTTACTGCCCACGCTTTTATTGTAACTATTCCGTCACTGTCAAGCTGATATTCATAATCTTTTGTATTAAATGTCTTTTCAATATCCTTTGAATCACTTGTTGTACTGTAATGAGTAATTACAGGTGTTCCGTCTGATGTAGCAACTTCCGAGTCAATATGAATATATGGATATTTTTCTACATACCATAATCCGTTACCCTTCACACCATCTACTATTGTAATAATCGGTGCATTAGGAGCAACATCCGAAATACCTGAGAAAGTTCTCTCATACTTACTTGTATTACCGGCATTATCTGTTGCAACAATAACATACTTTCCGTTTTGTGTAATGTTATAAACATATCCGTCATTTGGACCCCATGTTCTTAACTCTTCTAAAGTACCGTTATTGTCTTTGTATAATATAACGTTAGCAACACCACTTTCATCCTCGCCTTCAGTCACGGTAAATTCAAATCTTACTCCTGACAAATATGAAGCTGATTCATCAAGCACGGTATTATCTTCAATTACCGGGTCTGTACAATCAATGTAAAGCGGATTAAACTCTTCCAAATCAATGCTGTTTCCGGCATTATCGTAGAACACTCCACCAACAATATATTTGCCCGGCTTTATTGCAGAGCCTGCAATTTCTCTGTTAAATGTATATCTGAATGTCTGTTGTGTCTGATAATTCGGAACATATACTTCTTCTTCAATCACATTTCCATCCGGCTCGGTTATCTGCCATACAATATGGTTAACACCACTTTCCAAATCCTCCGGTGTTACCGAAAGCTTAGCACCGTTATGCCATGTTTCACCAGGTGTTATTGGATTAAAGCTCATATCTGTTGCTTCGATAGCTGCTGTATTAATAATACCCTCAACCATCCATTCATAATAATCCTGTATGCTGTCAAATTCGTTGTAATCTCTTAATCTTATTCTGCTCTTTATCGAATCATTTCCTGTTGTATCTGTAGCATATACAACAAGCTGTCCTGATTCACCGGAACCGATAACCATAGAAGCAGAATATAAATTTGTTGTTCCCGCCTTCTTAATAAGTTTTACATCTCTTACAATATCTCCTACAGTCGAACCGCTTTGATCAGTATAATAATAGTGAAGAACATCACATTCGCTGTCATCTGTCTGATATGTAAATGTCAATTTGACTGTTGCGACTACAACACCATCAATAATCTGTGGATGATAGTATGCACCGAACTTAAATTCATTAATATAGTCATAAATTGGTGATACTTGAACATCAACAAGTTCAGGACCTGTTGTATCGATATTAACTCCTGTCAATGTTACTATCTTTGATACTGCTCCATAAGATGAAGATGCACTATTCAAATTCATCATCTGGAATGAAATTGTTCCATTTGTAATATCTTCAAATTCATCTGAATCAATACTTGATTTAAATAATGATGCAACCGCACCTCTTGTATCACTTACACTTACATCACTGTCCGATGCAGTTACAAGTCTGATTGCAGTGTACTCACCATATGGTTTAATCGTGAGACCCTGATAGTAACCGTTAGGTTTCTTTTCACTTAATACATAATTTACATTTTCCTGTCCTGCATCCCTTGTAACAGTGATATAATCGACAGCTTTTGTAATATCTACCGTGTAATTTGTGTCAGTTGTATCAAATGTTGGCTTAACCT
>CALZHV010000106.1 GCA_945787485.1 uncultured Lachnospiraceae bacterium | reverse complement strand
CTATGAGAATGGCTCACATTGTTTCCGAAATGAGCACCTTTATCACAAATACTACACTTTGCCATCGTTAGCACCTCCTTGACAACCTTATTTAGCTTTAGATATACTCTTAAGCTCACAACGAGAGTATTTTAACAAATAAATCAACAATATGCAAGCAATATTTTGTTTTTTTTTATTTTTATCTACATATTATCAACAGACTATCTCATTATATAAATTATATGCAAAATAAATACAATAAATATATACAAAGTCATATAAAATCATAATTATTATTTGATTACAGTTTTACTGATATTTTGGCGAAAAATCATATTTAAAATTTATTTGCAGTTTTTATTGTTATTTTCAATTAAATCATAAAATTATAAAATCATAAAATCATAAAATCATAAGCGAGGATTTTGCTTGATAAAATAAATAGTAGTAGGTATAATATTGAATATATATGTAATTTTGTAATGCAAACTTTATATAATATTTTGTGAGGAGGCTTTTTTTATGAAGGGTTATTTGTCTAACGGAAATGGCGATATTATTATAGAAAATGAAGTTATTGCACAGTATGCCGGTCATGCGGCTATTGAGTGTTTTGGAATTGTTGGAATGGCTACCATCAGCATGAAAGATGGTATAGCAAAACTCTTAAAAGGTGACAGTATCACCAAGGGTGTTAATGTTGTAATAGATGATAATAATAATCTGATTATAGATTTTCATATTATTGTGGCATATGGAGTAAGTATTTCAGCTGTATGCGACAACCTTATAAGCACTGTTAAGTATTCTGTCGAAGAAATGACAGGCATGAAGGTTAAAAATATCAACATCTTCGTTGAAGGTGTAAGAGTTATTGATTAGTAGGAGGAAGTTGACGTGGCAATTAAAAAGATAGATGCTGAATTGCTTCAAAAAGCATTTATAGCTGGTGCGTATAATCTTGATAATAATAAGGAGTATATAAATGAATTAAATGTATTTCCTGTTCCTGACGGAGATACAGGTTCAAATATGTCACTTACAATTATGGCTGCAGCAAAAGAAGTAGCAGCACTTGAAAATCCATCTATTGCAGATTTGGCTAAAACTATTTCAAGCGGTTCATTAAGAGGTGCAAGAGGTAACTCAGGTGTAATTTTATCTCAGTTATTAAGAGGCTTCTGCAAGGAAATCAAAGAAAGAAAGACTATTACAACAGCTGTTTTGGCGGAAGGATTTGTAAGGGGAGTTGAGACTGCATATAAAGCAGTTATGAAACCAAAGGAAGGTACTATTCTTACTGTTGCAAAGGGAATGGCTGAAAAAGCTGTTGAAATGGCTGATGCTAAGGCTACAATAGATAAATTTGCCGAGGAAGTAATTGAATATGGAGATTATGTTCTTTCCAAAACTCCTGATATGTTGCCTGTGCTGGCGGAAGCAGGTGTTGTAGATTCAGGCGGACAGGGTTTGATGGAATTTATAAAAGGTGCTTACAGGGGACTTATGGGTGAAGTTATCATTTCCGAAGAAATTAAGCCTGAAAATACAAAGAAGGTTAATGTAAGCTCAGAGGATATAGATACATCCGATATTAAATTCGGATATTGTACAGAATTCATTATTATGCTTGAGAAAGAATATAATATGGATACTGAAAGACAGTTTAAGGAATATCTTATGTCAATCGGAGATTCACTTGTTGTAGTATCTGATGATGAAATTGTTAAAGTTCATGTTCATACAAATCATCCGGGTCTTGCATTTGAAAAAGGTTTGGAATATGGACAGCTTACAAGAATGAAGATTGATAATATGCGAGAAGAGCATAGGGAAAAGGTTATCAATGAACAGGACAGAAAAAAGGCTGTAGAGCAAGATAGTAGCAAACAGGATACAGTAAAAGAAGAAAAAAATGAATCAGTAAATGAACCTAAAAAGCAGTATGGATTTGTTTCAGTATCTGTTGGTTCGGGATTAAATGAAATATTTAAAGACCTTGGAGTAGATTATATTATTGAGGGCGGTCAGACAATGAATCCTAGTACGGAAGATTTACTTCAGGCAATAGAAAAAGTAAATGCAGAAACAATTTATGTATTGCCAAATAACAAAAATATTATTCTTGCAGCTAATCAGGCAGCTCAAATTGAGGAAGAAAAAAATATAATTGTTATTCCGTCAAAAACTATTCCACAGGGTATTAGTGCAATGATAGGATTTTTAGGTGATGCGGATGCTGAAGTTAACAAAGAATCAATGACAGATTCCTTGTCTGTGGTTAAGACGGGGCAGGTAACATATGCAGTTCGTGATACATCTATTGATGGCAAAGAAATTAAAAACGGTGACTTCATGGGTATAGACGACACAGGTATTAAATCAGTAGGAACTAATATTGAAGAAGTTTTAAAAGCGCTTATTAAAGAAATGTCTGATGATGATTCAGAATTATTGAGTGTATACTATGGTAATGACGTTTCAGATGAAGAGGCTGATAAGATGAAGGAAATTATTGAAAATGAATTTTCAGATTTTGAAATAGAGTTTAACAGAGGTGACCAGCCTGTATATTACTATATTTTGTCATTAGAATAAGAATTAAAGCCTCAGGCATAATGTCTGGGGCTTTTGTAGTAAATAATCAGCAAAGTGGTAAATAAATGAAATTAAATAATAATATTATTGAAATTAAAGGGATAGGAGAGAAGACTACAGCCCTTTTTGCAAAACTAAATATTTATACAATTAATGATCTTATACATACAATGCCAAGAAATTATTTGTCTTATAATGCTCCAATTGATATATGTGATATTGAAATTGAGCAAAGATGTGCAATTTTTGGAACTATAAGCTCTTATATAGAAACAAAAAATGTTCGAAATTTTAAGCTTACAACATGTTCTGTGAAAGATGGTACAGGAACTATAAGGTTAAATTGGTTTAATTCTCCTTATTTAAAAAATGTATTTCATAAGGGTGAACGCTATATTTTTGTCGGAACCGTAAAATATAAAAATAATATGATGGTTATGGATATGCCGGAGTATTACAGACAGGATGTATATCAAAATATGTTAAAGGAAATGCAACCTGTATATTCGTTGACTGAAGGATTATCTAATAAGGTATTTCAGAAATCAATCATTAAGTGTATGGATGTGTTTAATCAGTTAGATGATTTTCTGACAGAAGATTTAAGACAAAAGTATAATTTGATGCCTGTTTGCGAAGCGTTTAAAAATATACATTTTCCATCAGATGAAGAAACATTAAAAGAGGCAATAAAAAGGATTGCATTTGATGAATTCTATAAATTTATTGTTGATATGGATGACTTTAAAAATGATAATAATAAACTTGAGAATAACCATAGAATTACTCAAGGTAAAAATGTTATGAATTTTATTGACGAGCTTCCTTTTAAATTGACAAAAGGACAGTCGGAAGCCATTGAAGATGTGCTTGCTGATATGGGAAGTGAAGGAGTTATGAACAGGCTTATTCAGGGAGATGTAGGTTCAGGTAAGACTGTTGTTGCTGAAGCATGCCTGTTTGCATGCGCAATGGAAGGTTATCAGGGGGCTTTGATGGCACCGACAGAGGTTCTTGCCAAACAGCATTTTGCTGAAATAGAACCATTATTTAATAAATATGGAATTAAAACAGCATGTCTTGTTGGTTCAACTTCTTTAAAAGAGAAAAGACATATTTATGAAATGCTTAAAAATAAAGAAATAGATGTCATTGTAGGTACACATGCAATTATTGAAGATAAAGTTGTTTTTAATGATTTAGGATTGGTAGTAACCGATGAACAACACAGATTTGGAGTAAATCAGAGAAAAAAGATTGCATCTAAAGGAAACAGTCCGCATGTTTTGGTAATGAGTGCAACGCCTATTCCAAGAACATTAGCTATGATAATGTATGCAGACCTTGATATATCGGTTATTTCAGAAATGCCTAAGGGAAGAAAACCAATAAAGAACTGTGTTGTCGGTACGGATTACAGAAACACAGCATATAGGTTTATTAAATCTCAGGTAGAGCTTGGAAACCAGGCATACGTTATTTGTCCTATGGTAGATGAAAGCGATACAATGGATTTGTCAAATGTTGTTGAATATACAGATATGTTACAGAGTGCACTTGGAAATGAAGTAAAAGTTTCCATGCTTCATGGTCAGATGAAAGCATCGGAAAAAAATGAAATAATGGAAAAATATCTTCGCAAAGAAATTGATGTTCTTGTCTCTACAACTGTTATTGAGGTTGGTATAAATAACCCAAATTCTACAGTTATGATGGTTGAAAATGCTGAAAGATTCGGGCTTGCAACCCTTCATCAGCTAAGAGGACGCGTCGGCAGGGGAAGCAAACAGTCATATTGTATATTTATTTGTACAAAAAGGAACAGCGACAGCCTTGAAAGATTAAAAGTTCTTGAGAATTCAAATGACGGATTTTATATTGCAAGTGAAGATTTAAAGCTTAGAGGTCCGGGCGATTTTTGGGGGATAAGACAAAGTGGAGATGTATTATTCCGTATAGCAGATATTTATAATCATGCAGATATGCTTCGCCTGGCACAGGATATTTATCAAAAGTATGGCAATTTGATAAGTGATTATGAGGAATATAATAAAATAAATAAAAATATAGACCTTTTATCTAAACCGGTTTTGTGATAGTATCAGATTGAAGCTTTGTCGAATAATAAAAATTTTTGTTTATTCGATTGCATGATTTAAAGATGAAATAAGAAGGGTGAAAAAATGAAAACTACAGTAGGATATATTACTTCATGGAGAAGAATGATTTTTTGGACACTTGTTTTTTCAATAATTCTTTTTGGATTGGCTTCAACATTATGTACGACATATATCGGACCGGGACTTGTCAGTAACATAATAAGCGTTGGAGTGCTTGTAATATGTATCGGTTTATTTATACTTGTCATAGGTGATAAATGGAATAAATTCACAGGTGAAGGCTTTGCTGTGATTTCCGATGATGTTCTCGTCTATAATGATAAAAAAAGACATTTTAATATAAAGCTTAGCGATATAAAAAAAATCGATATGGAAAATATTAAAACAGGAAGTCAGAGTAAGACTGTATTAGCGTATAGAATTGTTATTAAGACATCAAACAAAAAATATTATATAGAATCAGACAGAGCATTGGGAAGACAAATGACAGAGATAGATTTGTATAATTTATATTTGTTTTTGATGGAAAAAAAGGGACAAGGAGAAAAATATGAAAATGAATAATAAGAAAGCGATTATAATAATAGCTGCACTTGCAGCTGTTATTGTTGGTTTGACAGTATTTGTTTTTGTTGGCGGAAAAAAGAATAAAAAAGACAATAACGAAACAACCACAAGTACTGAAACAACAGTTCAGAATACCGAAAATGAAGCGACAACACAGGAAGAAAAAACAGATGATACAGCAACGAATAAGGACTGTAGCGTAAGCATAAGCAAGCCTAACACATGGGAAAGTAACGGAAAGTATTTTGGACAGGTTGACGTAACAATAACAAATAAATCATCTTCCGAAATTAAGAACTGGAAGGTTGTAATTGACGCTCCAAATGGTGTTGAAATTGACAGTAATTGGAATGGCGAAGTTAAAAAAGATGGAAATGACATTGTAGTAACAGCTGTTGAGTATAATCAAAGTGTTCCTGCTAATGGTAATATAAAAGATATTGGTGTTATAGTAAGTGCTAATTCAAAAGAGGATTTTGACAGTATAGGAAAAGCTGTCAAGTTGTTGGTTGACGGCAAAGAATATACTGATAATAATGATGCAAAAGAAGAAACAACTGAAGAAACGACAGAAGAAACAACTGAAAAAGCAAAAGAGGATAATAAATCAGATAAGACCGATGGCAAGACTCCGGTTGAGATTCACGGAAAACTCAGTGTGAAGGGAACAGATATAGTTGATGAAAATGGTGATAAATTTCAGTTAAAAGGAATAAGTACACATGGTTTGGCATGGTTCCCTGATTATGTAAATAAAGATGCATTTTCGACCTTCAGAGATGATTGGGATGCAAATTTAATAAGACTTGCTATGTATACACATGAAAATAACGGTTATTGTACTGACGGTAATAAGTCATCTATTAAATCCATTGTCAATAATGGTGTAGATTATGCAACACAGCTTGGCATGTATGTTATTATAGACTGGCATGTATTAAGAGAAGAAAATCCAAATGTATATAAGGATGAAGCAAAATTATTTTTTGAAGAAATGTCAGCAAAGTATAAAGATTATGATAATGTAATTTATGAAATTTGTAATGAGCCTAATGGTTCGACTTCATGGTCAGATGTAAAAGCATACGCAGAAGAAATTATCCCTGTTATAAGAAAAAATGACAAAGATGCAATAATTATTGTCGGAACACCAAATTGGTCACAGGATGTAGATATAGCAGCCGATAATCCTATAACAGGTTATGATAATATAATGTATGCAGTTCATTTTTATGCTGCAACACATACAGAGAATATCAGAAATAAGGTTACAACTGCATTGGATAAAGGCTTGCCTGTATTTGTAAGCGAATTTAGTATATGTGATGCGTCAGGTAATGGTGCTATTGATTATAACCAGGCTGATAAATGGTTTGAACTAATAAATAAAAATAATATGTCATATGCGGCATGGAATCTTTCCAACAAAGATGAAACATCATCGTTAATAAAGTCGTCATGTACAAAAACAAGCGGGTGGACAGATGATGATTTATCTGAAACCGGAATATGGTTAAAAAAACAGATACAAAATTAAATTATTAGTTGACAAAATATTGAGGATGTAGATAATGAGAGTTATTGCAGGAACGGCAAGAAGTTTGCCATTAAAGACAATAGAAGGTTTGGAAACAAGGCCTACAACAGATAGAATAAAAGAAACATTATTTAACATTTTGATGCCATATATTCCGGAATCTAAATTTTTAGATTTGTTTGCAGGTAGCGGAGGTATAGGAATTGAAGCATTAAGCAGGGGAGCTTGTGAATGTGTATTTGTTGAGAATAATCCGGCTGCGGTAAAATGTATAAATGAAAATCTAAAATTTACAAAGCTTGACGGTTTTGCAAATGTTATGAGATATGATGCTGTTGGTTATATTGCGGGATTAAAACAAATAGATTTTGATGTTATTTTTATGGATCCGCCGTATAATAAGGGTTTGGAGCAAAATGTTTTATCAGTATTAAGCGAAAAGAAGTTTACTACCGATACACTTATTGTAATAGAAGCTTCTTTAGATGAGGATTTTTCATATGT
>CALZHV010000105.1 GCA_945787485.1 uncultured Lachnospiraceae bacterium | reverse complement strand
TATTCAAAATCCACTCCCCCCGGAGAAGATGCTATATCAAAAATCATTACATTGTCTGAAAATTTTTCTATCATTTGCGAATTAATAACCAATGCCGGAATCGTATTAAAAACATAACTGTATTTATCCATATTTGCATTTGAATAATTATTTAAATTGATAAATTCATATCCGTTGCTCAATATATCATCTTTAAGGCTTGTATTTCTGGCAATAATATCAACCTTTCCACCTTTGTTTTTTATTTCCTTTGCAATTGCCTTAGCACAATAACCATATCCTGAAACAAGACAATTACTTTGTTCAATATAAATATTCATGGATGTTGCTTCCTGAAGGATTCCTTTTGCTGTTAATAAAGCATTTTCTTCAACAACATTTTCCCATTTCAAATAATCATAATAACGAACATTCATTTTTTTCAGTTCTTTTATTACATCTGCTTTTATTGCGCCACCAATAAATAATTGTTTAGGCTGTAATTTTGTTTTGATATCATTAAACACATTAATATTTACCGGAGGCGACACTATTAATATTGTATTTTCATTCATATGATTTAAATCTGTATCACATTCATATCCGCATGAATATAACCATGATTCAACATATTCCATTCTTTTATCATTTCCGTAAATACAAATATTATTGAAACTCAATTTTCTACCTCCTTAACATACATTATTATATTCAAATCAGACAAATTGGTTATTACTCTTTGCAAACATATATTTTTTTAATATATGCTTTAAATGATATATGTAATTATTCTTTTTTACAGATTGTGCAGAATATACTATTACACTACGATAAAGCTCATTATTTATATAAATATCAACACTTCCAACCGGCTGATTTTTGTATATCGGCGCTTCTTTTTTTGCAGGCATATTTATTTTATATTCTATTTCATCTTCATCACACATGGAAATATCAATACTGTCACGTATATATGTTTCTATATAATCCGAATCTATTGCATTATCAACTTTAATTTTATTAGAAAATGTATCAGGATTTAATATATTTTCATTTCTAAAATTTTCAATTGCATATTCGAATAAATATTTCGAATCTGTCCATTTATAATTTTTATTATAAGGCCAACCACATCCAAGCAGGGCAAGTACATAAGTTTGACCTTCGTTTTCAAGTGCACACACATAGCAATATCCCGCCTCGGATGTAAAACCTGTTTTGCCGGCAATTACGCCATCCATTTTATCCAAAAAAGCATTTCTGTTATATACAATATGTTCTGAAGTATTATCTACATCGGAAAAACGGTATTCTCTTGTCTGACATATTTCTATAAATTCATCCTTCATGGGCGAATCTGTTATACAATATTTCATTATTAATGCTAATTCATATGCAGTTGTACTATGTTTATTTATTTCATTTTCACTATCTAATCCGTTTGGAGTAATAAAATATGTATTATCTAAATTTAATTCTCTTGCCTTATCGTTCATCAATTTAGCAAAATCCGTAACATTACCTGAAATACATTCGGCAACTGCAACTGCCGAATCATTATGACTTTCTAACATCATAGAGTATAATAAATCTTTTAAATAATATTTTTTACCCTTGGTAAGTCCTAATTTTACTTTCGGCATTGATGCTGCATATTCACTTATTTCTACAATATCATCTAATTTTCCGTTTTCCAATGCTAATATTAAAGTCATTATTTTTGTTGTGCTTGCCATCGCACGTACCTCAAACGGATTTTTCTCAAGCAAAATTCTTCCGTCATCCCCATCAATCAAAACTGCACTTATTGAATATAAATCATATGGCTCAATTTCCTTTGCAGTTATATTTAATTGAGTTATTAATAACATAATTGCCAGATAAATACTTACTATTTTTAAAAATTTATTTTTCACTATACAATCCTTGATTGTTTTTATAAATTATATTGTAAAATAATTATTATATTCATAAAAAAAACGAAAAGAAATCTTTTCGCTTTTTAAAATACTTTTTCAATTGAAATATCAGTTGATTTTGATAAATCAATAAAATTATCTTTTGTTTTTATTAATGGCTTAGATAACCTTACTTTGTTTATATAAACTATATCTCCTTCCTGACCGTTTGACAGCATAACTTTGCAATTCATGTAGCTGTTTACAACATGTTCAAGAAAACATAATAAAAATTTAGGATTATATTTTTTTAAACCATCCTCTTCAAAATTTTTAATAACCGTAAACGGACTTAATGGTCCTCTATAAACTCTTTTAGCAGTCATTGCTTCATAAATATCAGCAATTGTAACAATCTGAGCACACCAATCAATCTGATTATCAATTAAACCAAGCGGATATCCTGTTCCGTCACATTTTTCATGATGCATTAATGCCGAATATTGGATATGAATATCTACGTTTCTCTTTCTAAGGAGTTCATATCCTTTTTTTGTATGAGTTTTTATTATTGAATATTCTTCTTCTGTAAGCTTACCCGGTTTTTTAATAATATGTTCAGGTATAAGAAGCTTTCCTATATCATGAAACAAGCCACATGCTGTAAGAAGCTCAACCTCATCTTCAGGCAGATTAAGCCATTTTCCAAGTAAATTACTAATAAGAGCAACATTTAATGAATGATTAAAGGTTGAATCATCATAATTCTTAAGCGTTGACATCATATTCAGAATATTTAACCCTGATGAACCGGATTTAATAATATTCATCGTATTATTTACCATTGAATCAATATCTACTTTAGAATTTTTATGAACAATATCATTTAGATGTTCACTCATATCTTCTATTGCTTTATCATATCTTCTGGTAAATTTTTTATATTGAGGTGTGTTTTTTAATTCGTTATTTGTTTGTAATTCTAAGTCATCAAAAGAAATCGATATAGCATCCTCAAGGTTTTCACCTTCTGCTATTTCCACAAATAAAACTTCATTATCAATAAGCCTGTTAATAATACTCGCAGTTATTACAGTATCTTTGGGCATAATAAGCTTTCCTGAAGTTGAGTAAACATCGGAAAGCGTTACCATTCCTTCTTTTAATTCTGAAGTTAATTTTGAGCTCATAAAAAAACCTTTCGTTTAGGTGCAAAATAAAAATAGTCTGTATTTATTATACTAAAAACAGACTATTTTTTCAATAAATTGTACATTATAAAAAATGATTATGTTTCTATTCTTATTTCTGCCTCTTCCATAGCTTCTTTTTTGAAATTTTCAATCTTATCAGGAGAAATAATTGGCAAATCATCCATTGATGTTACACCAAAGCATCTTAAAAAGTCAGGAGTGGTTCCAAATAAAATAGGTCTTCCGACAGCATCAAGTCTGCCTACTTCGCATATCAGATTATATTCAACTAATCTGTTAATGGCATGAACACATGATACTCCACGAATTGTTTCAATTTCCTGTCTTGTAACAGGTTGTTTATATGCAACTATAGACAGCGTTTCCATTAAAGAATCAGTTAAATTATGTTTTTTCGGCATATTTACAATTGATGATAAAACATCATAATATTCATTTTTTGTACAAAGCTGATATGAATCTTCAAGTTTTACAATTTTAATTCCTCTTTCCTGCGCTTGATATTTTTCGTTCATTGAATTAAACACTTCATCCATTTTTTTCTCAGAAATATTAAACAGCTTTTCAAAGATTTTTGATGAAACTGCATCACCAACAGAAAAAAGAATTGCTTCTATGGCTGCTTCTAATTTATCACCACTATATTCAAATACTTTATCTTCTGAAACATTTGCATTTTCATTTTGTTCTTCGATATTTGTGTTATCCATCGTTTCCTCCATAGCATTAATCCATTTCTAATGAATCAATAATTATATCACCAAATATTTCTTCCTGCCTTATGCAAATATGTCCCTGCTTCATTAATTCCAATATAGCAAGAAATGTCATTATTACATTCATTTTTGAACATTGATATTCCAATAACGTTCTAAAGTTTATACCTTTTAAGCCTCTGATGTTTGCACGAATATCCGCCATCTTATCCTCTATTCGAACTTCTTCCTTTTCTATTGTTCCAAATTTACTTCTTACCGGGTCTACTCTGTCAATATTTCTTTTCATAACTTCTTGAAATATCTGATTTAATTTCACAAGAGTGACATCTCCTATTACTTCTGCAGGATCAATTTCCTCTTTGTAATTTTTTACCTCAGCCGGAATTGATTCACCCTTGTAGTATGCTCCTAAAGCACCGATTTCCATATCCTTTAACTCATAAGAAGCATACTTATACATTTTATATTCAATCAATCTTCTTACAAGTTCAGCTCTTGGATCTTCTTCATCATCTTCTTCCTCTTCCTCTTTTGGAAGTAACATTTTTGCTTTAATGCTTAATAATGTACCTGCCATAACAAGGAACTCACTCATTATATCAAGATTTTTTTCCTGCATATTATTGACATATTCCATATATTGTTCTGTTATTTCTACAATTGGAATATCAAAAATATTATATTTATTTTTATCAATTAAATGTAACAGAAGATCCAAAGGTCCCTGAAAATCATTTATTTTAAATTCTAATTTTGTGTACATTTATTTATTACCTGCTCTAACCAATAATTATTTTATTAATCAAATGATAATAAAACGCATTGTTTAGAATAACATGTTTTATATAATAATGCAAATCATTCCACCATTAGAATCATTAACTATTTTCTCCATTGTTTCCTGTAATTTTTGCTGACTTTCCTGATTTATCTTATTAATTTTAGTCTTTAATCCATCCTCTACGAGTTCTTTTACAGTTTTTCCAAATATATTTACATCCCAAATATCCTGCGGATTATCGCTGTCATCACCAATATATTTTATCAAATCCCTTGCCTGATCTTCAGAACCGAGTATAGGCGCTATTTCTGTCGTTACATTAGCTTTAATCAAATGAATCGATGGTGCTTTTGCCTTTATTTTCACACCATATTTACTTCCTGTATGTATAAGCTCCGGTTTTTCCAATATAATTTCACTATCATCAGGCGTTACTGAACCATAACCTGTTTTTATTGTCTGCTGTAATGCCTCTGATATTTTCTTGCTTTCTGCCTTTGTGCTTGCAAGCTGCTTTATTTCCTTCATAAAATCATATTCCGATTGAATATTTACATTAAGAAGTTCTGATAACATTTCGTAATAATATGTATTAACTATATCAACATTGATATTTACGGTACCGTCTCCTAAATTGAAATTTTCAATATAAATGTTTTCAATATATTCATCTTCATTTACATCAAAATTTTTAATATCCTTTAAATAAAACATTTTTGAAAATAATATTGATGTCTTGTTAATTAAATACTCTTTAATCTTATTATCATCTTCCATTGCTTCGAGCCATTTCGGAATATTAAAATTAACACAGCTTACAGGGAAACAATATAAAAGTTGTTCAAATATAGTATCAATATCAGATTGTTTTAACTGATCACAGTTTAACGGCAAAACAGTTATATTATGTTCTTTAGATATTTCATCCGCCAGTTCCTTTGTTTCATTACTGTATGGATGGGTAGAATTTAAAATCATAATAAAAGGCTTATTTAATGTTTTTAATTCTTCAATAACTCTTTTTTCTGCTTCTTTATATGAATTTCTGTCTATATCGGTAATACTACCATCCGTGCTCATTATGATTCCAATTGTGGAATGATCATATATTACTTTTTGTGTACCAATCTCAGCTGCTTTTGTAAATGGAATTGAATAATCATACCATGGTGTCTTGATTAATCTTTCTTCACCGTCTTCTGTATCACCGGTTGCACCGTCAACCATATATCCTACACAATCAATTAACCTTAAACTAAGCATAACGTCATTTCCGGTATGTATTTTTACAGCTTCTTTAGGTATAAATTTAGGCTCTGTTGTCATAACCATTTTTCCTGAGCCTGATTGTGGCAATTCATCAAGCGCCCTGTTTCTGTCATTTTCATCAACAATAGATGGAATAACCATCATTTCCATAAATTTTTTTATAAATGTTGATTTTCCGGTCCTCACAGGTCCGACAACGCCAATATATATTTCACCTTTTGTTCTTGATTCTATGTCCTTATATATATCCACAAAAATACCTCCATTAAATTTACAATACTTTAGAATATATACTAAAATATATGTGAAAAACAATGGAGGTATTACACTTTAATTATTATCCCAGCTAAAATCGTGTGACTCTGAGGTTTTCATTCTTGTAAGCAAAATATACATTGCTTCTTTCGCACTAAAATCTTCAAATAAAACTTTGTTAACCATTTCTACTATAGGCATCTCAACATTATATTTTTTTGCTAACTTAAGTGCAGCTTTTGCGGAGTAAACACCTTCTACAACCATATTTACTTCATCCATAGCTTCTTTATATGTTTTACCCTGTCCAATCAAATATCCTGCTTTTCTGTTTCGGCTGTGCTTTGATTCACAGGTTACAATCAAATCTCCAATACCGGATAATCCGCTGAAGGATTCTTTTTTTCCACCCATAACAGTACCAAGTCTTGTTATTTCAGCAATTCCTCTTGTAATTAATGCAGCTTTTGCATTATCTCCACATCCAAGACCATCGGCAATACCGGCGGCAAGAGCAATTACATTTTTAAGTGCTGCACCAAGTTCAATTCCTATAACATCAGGACTTGTATATACTCTGAAGAATTCAGACATAAATGTATCCTGAATAAGAATAGCAACATCCTTAGAATGTGCACCTGCTACAACTGTTGTAGGCATGCACTTCCCAACTTCCTCAGCATGACTAGGGCCTGATAGAACACCAACTTTAACATTTGGTATTTCCTCTGAAATTACATCACTTAATGTTAGTAATGATGCTTCCTCAACACCCTTAGATACATTTACTATTATTTGATCATCTTTAACAAAAGGAGCTATGGTTTTAGCTGTACTTCTGATAAATGGTGATGGTACTACCATAACAATAATCTTAGCATCTTCTACAGCCTCCTGTACGTCTGTTGTGAACTTAACATTTTCATTTATTTTAACACCAGGTAATTTTGTAAGATGTTCTCTATGATTTGTAAGCATATCTATTTCATCTTTATCAATTGACCATACTGTTAAATCATGTCCATTTCCGGATAATAATACCGTAAGAGCAATTCCCCAGCTACCTGCTCCCATTACCGCAATTTTCATATGACTACCCCTCCTGTGTCTCTTTCTTTTTTGCTCCTAATTTGTTTTCTTCATGATGAATTAATCGTACAATATTTGCCTTATGCTTAAAAATAGCCATACCCGCCATAAA
>CALZHV010000104.1 GCA_945787485.1 uncultured Lachnospiraceae bacterium | reverse complement strand
TTTTTCGGGACATTAGGTTACGTTAGTCACGAAAAAATATGTATATATCCTGCCTGCCTTATCCCCACCATAAACTTAAATACTCCCTCCAAAAGTAAAGCGAGCATATTTGTTGAAATCCATTAATTATTTTTTGTCATACAAATATATCTTATATTCTTTTCAAACATATTTATTTTTCGTTCCGGACAACAAAGGCAGGATATATACTGTTTTTTCGCTGACATTAGGTTACGTTAGTCACGAAAAAATATGTATATATCCTGCCTTCTCCCCACCATAAACTTAAATACTCCCTCCAAAAGTTAAGCGAGCATATTTGTTGAAATCATATTTTATGGCTTGTTGCACAATAATATATCCGCTATTTTCCTTTCAAAGATATTTCATTTTTTGTTCCGGACAACAAAGGCAGGATATATACTGTTTTTTCGGGACATTAGGTTACGTTAGTCACGAAAAAATATGTATATATCCTGCCTCTTTTACCCCCTCAATAAATACATGATATATATTGCCAACAAACAATAAAATGTTTTAACAATATATACGAGCGTTAACTGAAGATATCCACAATCGACGAAACAACATCTATCGCATCTGATACTGTGTCTGCAGTATTTTGCTGGTCACTATTTTCTACAGTATTCTGTTGACCTGCATAATAGTCACTCGCCATTACCGGTGCTAACCAGATTTTTCCTGAGCCACGGTATACATTTACAAAGCCTTCGCCTGATGCAGCAGAACCAATCAAGCTCTTTGTTGACTTTTCTACTGTAAAATCAAGGCTTCCCGACCATGCAATTGCCATATTTCCATCTATTTTCATAACATCATTATCAAGTGTTACCTCAATAATTTCTGCCATTGGAACAATACTTTCAAGAACAGCTATACCTGAACCAACGAGGCTCAAATTAAATAAACCTTCTTTACCCAACAAAGCAGATGATGCATTACTACGTGCAACAACCTTCTGTTGTAAAGTATTTTGACATGCAAGGAATAAACCATCATCTAATACTATCTGTCCACCCCATGATGAAACATCTGTAAGTAAAATATGTCTGTATGTAGGCTCAAGCACAAGTGTTCCGGCACCTGAATAAACCGGCTTTATTGCGCTTTCTTTAGTAACCTTTGCTTTGACAAGCTTACCTAAGAAATCTCCTGCACCTTTAACACCTGTTTTAATATTGACATTTCCGCTGATCCATTGCATTGCTCCTGACTGAAGCACATACTCATCATTGTTAAGCTGAATCATTACCTGTCTTTTCTTAACATTCATCTGTGCAGAATAATATTCTTGCTTTGATGTAAGCGGAGTAACACTCATATCCTGATTAAATTCCAATACACTGACATTACCCATCTGAGCAATAATATTTATGTTTGGATTGTTTAACATATTCTGACTAACCATACTTATTTTCTCCTTTTTAATATATAATTATAAAGTGCTATTATTTATCTACCGGAGCCATAAGTATAGAGCCAGTTCCACGATATACATTTACAAAGCCCTCTCCTGATGCGGCAGAACCAATCAAGCTCTTTGTTGACTTTTCTACTGTAAACTGGAGACTTCCTGACCATGCAATTGCCATGTTTCCATCTATCTTTACAACATCATCCTGAAGATTGAACTGAACAAGCTCCTGCTGTGGTACAGGGCTTTCAAGTGCAGCAATACCCTGACCTGAAAGTGAAAGATTGAATAAGCCTTCTCCACCAAGCATTGTTGAAGATGCATTGTTTCTGGCTATTACTTTTTCCTGAAGTGTATTGTCACAAGCAAGGAATAAACCATCCTGAAGAACAATTGAACCCCACTTTGAAACATCCACCAATAAAATGTGCTTGAATGTAGGCTCAAGCATAAGAAGACCTTGTCCACTGTAAATTGGCTTTATTGCAGATTCACCTGTAACTGCTGACCCTGCCATCTGCTTGAAAAATCCACCGGCACTCTTTACGCCTGTTTCCATATTTACATTACCGAGCATCCACTGCATTGCACCTGACTGAACCTTGCATGCACTATTATTTAAATTAACAAGGACCTGTCTCTTTCTAACATTCATTGTTGATGAAAAATAAGCCATTTCTGCTGTTTCCGGCAAAACTGACAAATCCTTCTCGTGTTCAAAAACCTGAAATGCACCCAATTCATTAATGCATTTCATATTTGTGTTGTCATAAAAATTACTTAATTGAAACATTTTTCCCTCCTGAATAATATAATTATTTACATCTTGCAATTATATTTTATCACTATTATTTTATATAGAAACATTTATTCATACCATTTTTTTACACTTTAGACCACGTTTATATCATTGACCTGAACAATCTGCACAGCATATTCAAAAGGCAAAGACTTGTACAGCATCCGTTACCTTTTACATTTGGCATTTCATATGTTGCGCTTCGACTTGTATACCAGTCACCACCACCCTGCATTTTACTCTGCATTCTTCTGTATTCAAGATTGTTTGGCTCAAGCTGTATAGCTTTATTGATATGCTCCATTGCTGTAGCCTGATTACCGGCACCCATATTGGCTGTTGCCGAAAGATAATACCATCTTCCGCTTCTTTCTTCTATATCTGCAAGGGTTCTTAATGCCTCCTGCCACATTCCGTTCATAATGAAGTTCTGTGCTGCACCAAGGCGGCTTTCCTCCTTACTTGTACCACCGCCAAAATTTCTTGCTCTGTTAAACGGGTCGCTGCCATAACCATAGCTGTATGAATTGGTATTTCCATCCATTATTGCCTGATATGCCTGCTGTACCTCCTTAAATTTTGCTTCTGCCTGTTCCTTGTTTGGATTATTAATATTGGCATCCGGGTGATACTTTCTGCTAAGCGTTCTATATGCTTTTTTTACTTCTTCTTCACTTGCACCGGGTCTAAGTCCAAGTGTCTCATACGGATTATTCATCTTTACTCCTTTCGGCCTTTACAGCCTCATATCTACTCCATATTCCCGAATAGATAATATTTCGTAAAATAGCTACCTCATCTATTATCGGTAATCTTTCAAATGATTTTGCAAGCTCTGCTGCCGACATCATAAGCAGCTTTTTTACATATTCATCAAAATTATCACTGTCATACTGCTTTACAAGCGGATTAAATCTGTTTTTCTTAATATCTTCATCTATGTCATCATACGCATCAAGGATGTATATGAATTTGCCCAGATAAAAGCCTAATCGTCTTAATTCCTTTTCCCATTCATCCTCCCGATAAGCAAGAATCTCGCCCATCACTTCTCCAAACGCACCTGACATTTTATCAATATCTAAAATGTTTTTGCTTTCATATTCATAAAAATTCTGTAAATGCTCTCTTATAAACTTTATTTTTTTCGGATATTTTTTTCTTATCTTCTTTACCGATTTCCTAATGACACTACTGTATCCAAGCTTTGCAATATTCTTGTCATCCTTCCAGTCATCAAGACATTTGTAATATGCCAGTACAATATTCATGTCGGCAATGTAATCAATTATATCATTTTTCAAAAACTCTTTTTTACTCAAAGGATGCACTACACAAAGTTTTTTTCCTTTGTAAGTTTTCGGAGTATAAAGCGCCGTAAGCAATACACATGCAAATGTTGCATCATAGTTTAAAGATGTCTGCTCACAAATGCCATACTGCTCCCTCATACTGTGACAAAGACCGCAATAATATTTGCCATATCTTTGAAAATCTTTTATCTTCATTTCCGGTTTGTTTATTACAATGTAGCCAAACACCTTGTTTCACTCCTTAATCAACACATTTTTATTTTACATTATTCCTATATGTTTCTTCCACCTTAGTATTCTTCTGACAGATTCTTCTATCCGTTCTTCATCTATTCTGCCTTCCGATACTGCATCAAGTACCGCCTGATACTGAACCTTATAATCTGTTGACAAAATCATGTCATTTCCTGCCAGTATAGACATAACAGCAGAATCCTTCGCACTTACATAATTTGACACGCCATCCATCATAAGGTCATCAGTAATAATAACCCCATTAAAGCCCAACTCGTTTCTCAACAAAGCATGTACTTTGTAAGATAACGACGCAGGATTTTCCTCATCTATACATTCTACTACATTATGGCTTATCAAAATACATTGTGCATCTGCCTGAATTGCCGCCACAAACGGCAAAAAATCCGACTCTTCAAACTCTTCATATTTTCTTTTGTCATGTATGACATTTTTGTGTGTGTCGCCATTTCCTCCGTATCCCGGAAAATGCTTTACCACACTTCCAATTTTTTCTTCATTCATCGTAGTTACGACTAAATCGATATATTCTGCAACCTCAACGGCGTCACCGCTAAATGATCTTTGATACATATATTGGGAAGATTTTTGTGTCACATCTGCAACAGGTGCAAAATTAACATTTATTCCATATGATAACAACAGTCTGGATTTTTCTATCGTATCTTCTTTTATCGCATCCATACCACCGGAAGCATATACCTGTCTTGGCGATTGATATTTCTTTTCAGACAATGCTCTGTATTGACTAAGTCTTGTAACAGACCCGCCCTCTTCATCTATACCAATAAACAACGGATATTTACTCTTTTGCCGTAATAAATCTATTTTATTAGTAAATGATTCTTTTGTTTCTCCTTTGCAGTCACTTGCAAAAATAATTATTCCACCGAATGGATACTCATCAAGAATACTTTCATCGAATCGATTGTCATTTTTTACAAAAAAAAGCTGACCAACCTTTTCCTCCAATGTCATGGAATCTATAATCGAAGTAATCTCTGCTTCTTCCGTGTCATCTTCGGTTACATTTTCATTTTCATCATCTATAATCAAATCTATATAATTGTTATCACTTTCGTCTTTGCTCACCATACCGTCCTGCAATCCGGAATCTTTAAGCTTAATATTTCCTCCGAACAATACGGTTATAACAAACAATAGACAAAGTGTTATTCCCATAAATAGAATTTTTTTGTTTTTCAACATTTATTTCTCCTGAAATAATAATCAAAAGGCTTACAAAGACAAAGTCATATTTTATCTTTCGTAAGCCTTTTTATTTTATGAAAACTATTAATTATGCAAAATATGCAACTCCTGATTCAAATATCTTCTGATCCTGATCTCCGAATATATTTATTGCAACTGCATCGCCCTTTCTTTCTGAGTGCGCCATCTTACCAAGCACTCTGCCATCAGGACTTGTTATACCTTCAATTGCGTAATATGAACCATTTACGTTGTAATATTCATCCATTGTAGGATTTCCGTCTATATCAACGTATTGAGTAGCTACCTGACCATTTGCAAATAATTTATCAATCCATTCTTTGCTTGCAACAAATCTTCCTTCACCATGAGAAATAGGTACTGTGTAAACACCACCAAGCTCTGCCTTTGCAAGCCAAGGACTCTTATTTGTAACAACCTTTGTATATACCATCTTTGACTGATGACGTCCAATACTGTTGATTGTAAGTGTTGGCGAATCATCTGTCTGTGGTCTTATTTCACCATATGGTACAAGTCCAAGCTTGATAAGTGCCTGGAAGCCGTTACATATACCAAGTGCAAGACCATCTCTCTCATTGAGAAGCTTCATTACCTCATCAGAAATCTTTGCATTTCTAAATGCTGTAGCAATGAACTTTCCTGAACCATCCGGCTCATCACCTGCTGAAAATCCACCAGGGAACATGATAATCTGGCTGTTTGATATTTCCTTCACAAATGCATCAACTGAATCTCTTATATCCTGTGCGTTCTGATTTCTAAATACAACTGTTGATACGGAAGCTCCTGCTTTCTCAAATGCTTTAAGAGAATCGTATTCGCAGTTTGTACCAGGGAATACAGGTATAAATACCTTTGGATTTGCAACCTTATTCTTTGCAACCAATATGCTCTTAGCATCAAATAAGCCTGTATCAATCTTTTTATCCTCAACGCCTGAGCTTGTAGGGAATACCTTCTCAAGAGTTTTTGTCCATGCAGCAATTGCTTCATCCATGCTGATAGTCGTATTCTTATATGTAAACGAAGCTGTATCGGTTACCTTACCTATAACAGTACATGGAATTCCAAGTGCATTTATATTTTGCTCTTTAACTTCAAGGATTATTGAGCCGTAATCCTTAGCTACAAGTTCATTAATTGAAACTACATCTTCAAGTTCAACACCGAGCTTGTTACCAAAAGCCATCTTACTTACTGCCTCGATAATACCACCGAAGCCTACTGCATATGCAGATTCAACAAGACCGTTCTTAACAGCATCAAATAATTTTCCGTACTTTTCAAGTGCGTCGTTGTAATCAGGAAGATCATACTCATCCTTATTGATATCAAATTTAACTAATAAGTTTCCTGCTTCCTTAAGCTCAGGTGTAACAACATTAAGGTAACTTGCAACATCAACAGCAAAAGAAACAAGTGTTGGAGGTACATCGATATCATTGAATGTACCTGACATTGAATCCTTACCACCTATTGACGGAAGACCTAATCCAAGCTGAACATCATATGCTCCAAGCAATGCTGAAAGCGGCTGACCCCATCTGTATGGGTCGGCTCCGAGTCTCTTAAAATATTCCTGGAATGTAAGTCTTATTTTGCTTACATCACCACCTGATGCAGCTATCTTGGCAACAGATGTAAGTACAGCATATACCGAACCGTGATATGGGCTCCAGCTTGAAAGATATGGGTCAAAGCCATAGCTCATCATTGTAACAGTATCCGTCTTACCCTTTAATACAGGCAATTTAGCTATCATTGTCTGTGTTGGTGTAAGCTGATATTTACCACCATAAGGCATTGTAACTGTTCCTGCACCGATTGATGAATCGAACATTTCCACAAGACCCTTCTGTGAACATACATTTAAGTCTGACAATGTATCCAACCAAAGCTCTTTAACATTATCAGTCTTTGCCTTTGCGCTTTCGGCAAAATATTTAACATCAGAATCCGGCATTGAAACCTTAACCTTTGTACTCTGATGAGCACCGTTTGTATCAAGGAATGCTCTCTTTAAGTTTACTATTTCCTTTCCTCTCCAGCTAAGTACAAGTCTTGGCTCTTCCGTTACTACCGCAACAGCTACAGCTTCAAGGTTTTCTTCTGCGGCATATGCCATCATTTTATCTACATCCTTAGGATCGATAACGATTGCCATTCTTTCCTGTGACTCTGAAATAGCAAGCTCTGTTCCGTCAAGACCTGCATATTTCTTTGGAACCTTGTCAAGCTGAACGCGAAGTCCATCTGCAAGCTCTCCGATTGCTACTGATACACCGCCG
>CALZHV010000103.1 GCA_945787485.1 uncultured Lachnospiraceae bacterium | reverse complement strand
ATGTAGCACCATAACCAACGATTTCTCCATAAATCTTTGCGCCTCTTGCCTTTGCATGCTCATACTCTTCAAGCACAAGAATTCCTGCACCCTCTCCCAAAACAAATCCATTTCTTTCTTTGTCAAACGGAATGGAAGCTCTGTTTGGATCATCTGTAGTATTTAAAGCCTTCATTGATGTAAAGCCACCGATACCCATTTCAGATACACAGCTTTCTGAACCACCGCAAATCATAACATCAGCATATCCGTCTCTTACATAATGGAACGCATCACCAACTGCGTTGTTACCACCTGCACATGCTGTTACAACACAAGTACAAAGTCCCTTCATACCGAACTTAATTGCAATCTGTCCGGCAGCCATATTACAAATCGCCATTGGAATAAAGAACGGAGAAATTTTATCAAATCCTCTTCTTTGTCCTGTTTCAAAGTTTGTCTCAATTGTATGAAGACCACCGATACCACTTGAAACAATTACACCACATCTTGAAGAATCTTCTGCTTCCATGTTTATTCCACTGTCATTCATGGCTTCCATGGCAGCAATAAGAGCAAGCTGTGTATATCTGTCCATTCTTCTTACTTCTTTTTTGTCAATATAATCTTCAACAACTAAGTCTTTTACCTCACCAGCCACCTTAACTGCATGATTAGTTACATCAATTTGAGTGATAGGACCTATTCCACATACACCCTTTTTAATGTTCTCCCATGTCTTTTCAACATTGTTTCCAACCGGATTAACAGTACCAAGTCCCGTTATTACAACTCTTTTTCTCATAAATCCTCCATCTGTTTACTACATCTGTTTATTTTTAATTCACAGAAAAATGTCACATAAGCTTTTGCAAAAATTTTATACTGCCATACCACCGTCAACACATATAACCTGACCGGTAATATAATTTGCACTGTCAGATGCCAAAAATGCAACAAGATTTGCAACATCCTCAGCCTGTCCTACTTTTTTCATAGGAATAGTTTTTTTCATTTCATCAACAACCGCCTCAGGAAGCTTAGCTGTCATATCGGTTTCTATAAAACCAGGTGCAACAGCATTCACAGTAATTCCACGTGATGCAAGCTCCTTTGCAGCAGACTTAGTCATACCGATAACACCTGCTTTACTTGCAGAGTAGTTTACCTGACCGGCATTGCCTCTAACACCGACTACACTGCTTATATTTATTATCTTACCGCTTCTTTGTTTTAACATAATCTTAGATACATGTTTAATAAATAAAAAAGCACCCTTTAAATTTGTATCTATTACCTGTTCAAAGTCTTCCTCGCTCATCTTAAGAAGAAGATTGTCCTTTGTTATTCCTGCATTATTTACAAGAATATCAACACTGCCAAATTCTTCTTTTACTTTGGAAACAAGTGATTCTACATCTGAATTATTTGCAACATCTGCCTTTACTGCCATAGCGTTTACACCATATTCCTTGCACAAGTTTACAGTTTCATTAGCAGCGTCTGCTCCGTTTGCATAACATGTAACAACATTCGCTCCCTGTTTTGCAAGCTCAACACATATTGCTCGTCCTATACCTCTGCTACCACCTGTTACGATAGCTGTTTTATTTTCTAATGACATATAAATTCCCCTTTTATTATTTACCTAAAGCTTCAAGTAATGCATTAAGGCTTTCTACATTTTCTACCGAATATGTTGCAACAGCTCTGTCAATCTTCTTAACAAAACCTGTCAATGTTCTTCCCGGTCCAATCTCTATAAATGTATCAACACCCTTATCAAGCATATACTTTATTGAATCTTCGAAATATACACTGCTTTGAACCTGAATCTCTAACATCTGTGCAATTGTTTTATCAGCTTCAAGCTCCTTACCTGTTGCATTAAACAATACAGGGAATTCCATATTTCCAAAGTTTTCATTTGCAAATCTTTCCTTAAGCTTGTCTCCGGCAGGCTTCATCAATGATGTGTGAAATGGTCCGCTTACAGCTACAGGAACAACTCTTCTTGCGCCCTTTTCAAGCATAAGCTCGCCTGCTCTGTTAATTACCGGTGTATCACCTGATACAGTAACCTGGATAGGAGTATTGTAGTTTGCAACCTCCGCCACATTGCAAGGTGAATCCTTGAATTCCTCCTGTGCAAGTGCACAACATTCTTTAATAGTTTCTCTGTCAAGGTTCATTACTGCTATCATACCTGTATCTCTTCCTGTGACAGCTTCCTCCATTGACTTTCCTCTGTAAGCAACAAGGTCAACAACCTGATTTTCATCAAATACACCTGCTGCATATAATGCTGAATATTCACCAAGTGAAAGGCCTGCAGCTATTTCAGGCTTAATTCCTTTTGAATAAAGAATCTTAGTAACTGCAACAGCGAAAGCAACCATACATGGCTGAGTGTATCTTGTCTGTGATAATTTCTCAATCGGTCCTTCAAAACAACACTCTTTTACATCAAAATCAAGATTAATATTATCAAATACTTCTCTAAATTCAGGATATGCATCATACAAATCCTTACCCATACCTACTGACTGGCTGCCTTGACCAGCATACAAAAAACCTATTTTCATTTTATCCTCCATATTATATGTATTTTATATTGAAAGGTTAGCCAGATATTTCTTTGCATCTTCATACATTTTATCTAAAATATCTGCAACCGGTTTAATTTCTGTCAACTGACCACTTACCTGTCCTGCCATAAGAGAACCATTTTTAACGTCACCCTCAATAACTGCTTTTCTAAGTGAACCTAAAGTTAATTTTTCAAGTTCATCTCTTTCAACACCCTGTGCTTCAAGCTTGACATATTCACGAGCCATTTGATTTTTTAAAACTCTTACAGGAGCTCCCGCTGATCTTCCTGTAACAATTGTTCCATTATCTTTAGCCTTAATCAGTGCCTGCTTATAATTGTCATGAATCGGACACTCCTCACTTACAAGAAGACATGTTCCAATCTGAACACCAATAGCACCAAGTGCCATAGCTGCAACCATTTGTCTTCCGTCAGCTATACCTCCTGCTGCTATAACAGGTATATCTACTGCATCAACAACTGCAGGAACAAGAGCCATTGTTGTCATCTCTCCAACATGACCACCGCTTTCTCCTCCTTCCGCAATAACAGCATCAACACCCATACGCTCCATTCTTTTAGCAAGAACAGCACCTGATACAACAGGAATAACCTTACATCCGGCAGCTTTCCACATATCAATATATTTTTCAGGACTTCCTGCGCCTGTAGTAATAACCTGTGGTTTTTCTTCCGCAAGCATATTTGCAATATTTTCAACATCAGGATTCATAAGCATAAGATTTACACCAAATGGCTTATCTGTTTTTTCCCTGCAGATATGTATTTCTTTTCTAAGTGTTTCAGCATCATACCCACCTGATGCAACCAATCCTAATCCACCTGCATTTGATACGGCTGCAGCAAACTCACCATTTGCTATATTAGCCATACCACCCTGTATTATCGGATACTTAATATTAAGAAACTCATTTAATTTCATTTTGTTTTCTCCTTTTCTTCTACCACTCCAGGTACGCTCCGCCCCATGTGAGACCTGCTCCAAAACCTACACAAATCATCTTCATTCCCGGTTTAATTAAACCTTTTTCCATCATTTCAGAAAGCGCAATCGGAATACTTGCAGATGACGTGTTGCCATATTCATCCAGGTTGATAAAGAATTTTTCCATTGGCTGTTTAATCTTTTTTGAAACAGATTCTATTATTCTCTTATTTGCCTGATGACATACATATACATCTATATCATCCGGCTGAAGTCCTGCTTTATCAAGTATTGTAAATATTGATTTTGGCACTGTTGAAACAGCAAATTTAAATACATCACTGCCCTTCATGGATACATATCTGTCAATACCTGGATCATTTGGACAAAACAATACTTCTTCATCACCTTTTGCACCCATATCGCCATAGAACTTATGGTCATCTGATAATTCAATTATCGCTGCACCTGCTCCATCGCCAAATAATACGCATGAACCTCTGTCTTCCATGTTTAATATCTTTGATAATGTCTCAACACCGATAACGAGCGCATATTTTTTGTCGCTCTGGAAAAGCAATCCTCTTGCTATCTGAATACCATACATAAATCCTGAACATGCAGCATTAATATCAAAGCATGGTATATCAGTATTTAATCCAAGTTTCTTCTGCAAAACACATGCCATTGCAGGTGTAACATAATCCGCTCTTACTGTTGCTACAACACATGCTCCAATGTCTGATATATCAATGTTACCTTTTTCAATAGCAGACTTTGCTGCATTGTAAGCCAAATCAATACCGGTTTCATCTTCTACAAAATGTCTTCTTCTTATACCTGTTCTTGAAGAAATCCATTCGTCATTTGTATCTACTATTTTACTTAAATCGTCATTTGTTACAGTATTAGCCGGTGCATAATGTCCGACAGATACTATACGTAAGCCTTTCTTTATATTCATAACATCTCCTAAGTTTCTTTTATAATAAATTCATATAATTTGAATCTATATTTCGGAATTTTTTATATCTGTGCTTTGCCAATTCATCCGGATTTAATTTGACAAGCTTTTCAAGTTCCTTTGAAATATGTTTGTCAACATTCTTATATACATTCTTTGGATTAAGATGTGCTCCGCCCAATGGCTCAGGAATAATATCATCAATAACTCCGTAATTGTATAAATCTTTCGCAGTTAACTTCATCATGTCGCAGGCTTCAGCGCTTCTGCTTGAATCCTTCCATAAGATTGTTGCATATCCTTCAGGTGACAATATTGAATACACTGCATTTTCGAGCATTAATACACTATTAGCAACTCCTATTGCAAGTGCACCACCACTACTTCCTTCACCGGTTACAACAGCTATAACAGGAACTTTAAGTGCACTCATCTTAGCAAGATTTGTAGCAATAGCTATACTCTGACCATTTGTCTCAGCCTCAAGACCCGGATATGCCCCCGGCGTATCAATAAATGTAATAATCGGTCTTCCGAATTTCTCAGCCTGTTTCATAAGTCTCAATGCTTTTCTGTATCCTTCGGGACCCGGCATACCAAAATTACATTTTATATTTTCCTGTAAATCATTTCCTTTTCTATGTCCGATAACAGTAACGGGAAGACCTTTATACAGGGCAATTCCTCCGTAAATACTTCCGTCTTCCTTTCCAAGAGCATCACCTTTTTGCTCAAAGAAATCCTCAAATATGTTATCGATGTAATCTGTTATTTTAGGTCTTTTTTTATGACGGGCCAGATAAACCTTGTCATGTGCATCTAAATCCTTACACATGCGCACAAGATCATGTTTTTGCCTTTTTAATACATAAATCTGTGCCTCATCAACAATTTCTTCATTTTTAAGTTTTTCAATTTCTAATTCTATCTCAGTTATTTTTTCATCAATTTCCTTAATCATATCTATCTTCCTTTCTTACTATGAAGACGTAATATTTGTGCAAGTGTTTCTCTCATTTTGTCTCTGCTAACTATCTGATCAACAAATCCATGTTCCATCTGGAATTCAGATCTTTGAAATCCTTCCGGAAGCTTTTGTCCGATAGTCTGCTCAATAACTCTAGGTCCTGCAAAACCTATCAATGCACCCGGCTCAGCTAATGTAATGTCACCAAGTGTAGCAAAACTTGCACTAACACCACCCGTTGTAGGGTGAGTCAGAACAGAAATATATAAACCGCCGTTTAAATTGAATTTTTCCATGGCAGCACTTGTCTTTGCCATCTGCATAAGTGAAAGAATACCTTCCTGCATTCTTGCACCGCCACTTGCAGTAAAAATAATAAGAGGCAGCTTCTTCCTGTCTGCATATTCAATTGCCTGAGTAACTTTTTCACCAACAACAATACCCATGCTTCCCATAAGGAATTTACTGCTCATAACCACAATAACAGCATCGTAACCGTCAATTGCACCTACACATGTAAAAACAGCTTCATCCATACCTGTTTTTTCCTGTAATGAAACTATTTTTTCTTCATAATCGGGATAATCAAGAGGATTAGAAAATGCCACCTTACATTTAAGAGGCTTATAGAATCCATTATCGACCAATAATCTGACTCTTCTTTCCGCAGATATCACAAAATGATGACCGCAGGACGGACATACATTCATATTCTCTTTTATATCAATCTTCCTGTATTCCTGTTTACATTTCGGACATTGCGTCATTGCTTCTTCAACAGGTGTAGCAGAAGGCTTTTCTTCTTTGACAGACATATCTGAAACTACACTATCTGTTAATATCACCTGGTTACTTTTTCTTTTCAATAATCTTAAATTTGGAATTTTCATTTTCATTTCTTCCTATCATTATTAATAAAGTACATTTTGCAAGATACAAAATAAATATCTCAATATATTTAACATATTCGCTTTTTTATGTCAAACCTCATCATGTAGTTTTAAAAATCACTTATACTAGTATGATGTACTTTTTTAGCAATAGGATTGAAATCTTGAAAAACAGTAGATATTATGATAAATTTGAAATATAGATAATAACTTAAGATTTTCGAGGTAAAACAACTTGATTTTTCTGATTTTTTTAATTTTATTATATAGCATTATATATTTAGCAATATATGTCTTAGCGCACCAAAATGCCAATATGATTAAACCTTTAACAGGTATGACTGCAGGAATGATAATATTGCTTTTAATAACGTGTGTAGTTTCTTTTGCATCAGGATTTTGGTATATTGGTCTTATTGTTGCATTTGTAATTGTTGGTATGATAAGATTTTTCTTTTATCTTAATAAATATTAGTATATTAAAATATTAAATACCGATATCTAAATATATACCTGATTATCCAGCCCCGGATTTATCAAACAAACAATTATATAACTTAAGGCTTACTATATTCCAACAGCCTCCTTTGCAAGCTTATCAGCTTCCTCATTTCCTTCTATTCCGGAATGTCCCTTTACTTTAACAAAATTTATTTTAATTTTATCTTTAATGCTTTGCATGTATTCATGGTAAGCAATAGTTCCTTTTTTATTTCTTTTCCATTCGCCCGTAGCCCAAAACTTAATACCCGTATAATCATAATAAACATCTATACTTTTGCAGCCTAAATCAATTGCCAGTTCAACAGCCTTCGTAGCACCCAGAATTTCTCCGGCAACATTTCTCATAGATGCCATTTCCATATCATTTCCGCTTCCCTGCAAAACATACTTTTTATTTTCGCACACTAAGAAACCTCCATATCCATATACGGAAGTATTGATATTATATGAACCATCGACAAATGCATAGCATTCACTTTTATCA
>CALZHV010000102.1 GCA_945787485.1 uncultured Lachnospiraceae bacterium | reverse complement strand
AGCGTTGCCTCGCTCATATCATCGCAAAGTCATATCACTTTCGGACGGTCATTCAATTTTCAAGGTTCATATTAATAAAGGTTTTTAGCAAAAAAGAAAAAGCACCGCACGAACTCGAATGGACATAGTTATCCCACATCCAATCGACTTTCGTTACGGTGCTTGGTGGTTTTTCAGCTCTGAAAACAGAGTCCTGCCCCGCTTACGCGATTAAGAAAGTGGGTTCTTTCTTCTCTGCAACACTAATATGTAAGTTCTTGCTGTGTTGCTCTTTTGAAAGATATGTACATTCGACTTCATACGGTGCCAAATAGTCCTATATTGACCTTGCATCACGCTTTAAAGTCGCAAATTTATTAAATTGTGGTTATCAGTATAGAACAAACGCTTACAACAGTCAATAGGATTTTAGAAAGTCATTTTAAGGTGTTGATTCTAATCAACACCTTATTGCATAAATTTGGTTAAATCTGTTGAATTAACGGGCATAAAGTGATATACTTTAATTTGTATAAGTATATCTTAATTTGATTTAGCAAAAAGGAGTACACAATGGATAACGATTCAAAGTTAAGACCTTTATATCTTGCTAAAATTTTATATGAACAGACCGACGAGGAGCATTATCTCACTACCGTTCAGCTCATTAATATACTTGAAGAAAAGTACGGTATCAGTGCTCACCGTCAGACTATCAAGTCGGAAATTGCGCTTCTTCGTAAGTTCGGTCTTGAAATACAGGAAATCAAATCCGTTCAGAATAGATATAACATCTGCTCCCGTGATTTTGAAAATTCCGAGCTGAAACTGCTTATAGATGCTGTAGAATCAGCAAAATTCATTACCGCCGGTAAGAGCAAGGAGCTTGTTGCAAAACTCAGTTCTCTTGCAGGTAACTTTGGTGCTGAAAAATTAAAGCGTAATGTTTGCTGTGAGGGACGAATTAAGTCAGACAATGAAAGAATTTATATTATCGTTGATGCTATAAACGAAGCTATCAACGCAGACAAGAAGATTTCTTTTCCGTACTTTCAGTACAATATAAAAAAGGAGCATCAGCTAAAACACAACGGTAATCCTTATGTTCTTTCACCCCTGCACCTTGTATGGAACGGCGATTTCTATTATTTGGTCGGTGTCACTGAAGACAACACTATCAGAAACTTCCGTGTTGACCGTATTGCAAAATGTCCGACAATTCTTGAAGAAGATTCAATTCAGGCTCCCGAAGATTTCAATATTGACTATTACATAAATACAACCTTCCGTATGTTCAACGCAGAACATACAGATGTTGAGCTTCTTTGTGATAATGATGTTATCGATTCAATAATTGACCGTTTTGGTGAAAACATTGAAATAACAGAAGCCGCTACCGAAAATTTCAAAATAACGGTAAATGTAGCTACCAGCCATATATTCTATAGTTGGATATTCGGCTTTGGCGGTAAGGTTAGAATACTTGGTCCTGATGCGGTTAGAGAGGAATATGTATCGATGTTGGATAAAGTACGAGAATCAGCAAGTGCAAGTTAAAGAAAAAACTGTAAGATTAAATTTGAGTATTATAATATTTGATTTTAAATTAGATTTTCCTCTGACTACTGTTAATTTATGTATGTTTGAGTAATAAACAAAAGGAGTAACAAATATGGCTACAAATAATACAGCCGGAATTGGCTTTGAAAAACAGATATGGGATGCGGCTTGCGTATTGCGTGGTAATATGGATGCATCAGAATATAAATCTGTTGTACTGGGACTTATTTTCCTCAAGTATATTTCTGACAGATTTGATGAAAAGTATCAGTCACTTGTTGCTGAAGGTGACGGATTCGAAGAAGATATAGACGAATACACTTCCGAAGGCATTTTCTTTGTTCCTGAAAATGCACGCTGGAATGTTATTGCGTCAAATGCTCACACACCGGAAATCGGTACAATTATTGATGAAGCAATGCGTGCAATCGAAAAGGAAAACAAACGTCTTAAAGATATTCTTCCGAAAAACTTTGCTCGTCCTGAATTGGATAAGCGCCGTCTTGGCGATGTTGTTGACCTTTTTACAAACATTAAAATGGTTGATGCGGGCTCAAGTAAAGATATTCTCGGCAGAACTTATGAATACTGTCTTTCTAAATTTGCCGAACAGGAAGGCAAACTTGCAGGTGAATTCTATACTCCTTCTTGTGTTGTTCGTACACTTGTTGAAGTTTTACAGCCGTACAATGGTCGTGTTTATGACCCTTGCTGTGGTTCGGGAGGTATGTTTGTTCAGTCGGCAAAGTTTGTTGAAAATCACCGTGGCAATATTAATGATATTTCAGTATATGGTCAGGACTCTAACCCTACCACTTGGAAAATGGCACAGATGAACCTTGCCATTCGTGGCATTGATGCCGATCTTGGCAAATTTAATGCTGACACTTTCTTTAACGATTGCCATCCTACACTTCGTGCAGATTACATTATGGCGAATCCGCCTTTCAATCTGTCTGATTGGGGTGCAGACAAGCTTACAGATGATGTGCGTTGGCAGTATGGTATGCCTCCTGCAGGTAATGCCAACTTTGCATGGCTTCAGCATATGATTCATCATCTTGCACCTAACGGCAAAATTGGTATGGTTCTTGCTAATGGTTCACTTTCTTCTCAGTCCGGCGGCGAAGGAGAAATCCGCAAAAATATCATCAATGCTGATTTGGTGGAGTGCATTATTGCAATGCCTACTCAGCTTTTCTATACAACACAGATTCCTGTATCACTTTGGTTCCTTTCAAAGAATAAAAAACAAAAAGGTAAAACTTTGTTTATCGATGCACGTAAGCTCGGCACTATGGTAACAAGAAAACTGCGTGAACTGACCGACGAAGATATTGCTATGATAGCTGATGCATACAAGGCATATTGCGAAGGAACCCTTGAGGATCAGAAAGGCTTCTGTGCAGTAGTTGATACTGAAGAAATAGCCAAGCAGGACTATATCCTTACTCCCGGTCGTTATGTTGGCATCGAGGAACAGGAAGACGATGGAGAGCCGTTTGAGGAAAAGATGGCAAGACTGACTGGTGAGCTTTCAGAACTGTTTGCACAGTCACATACTCTCGAGGCTGAAATCCGACAGAAGTTGGAGGCAATTGGGTATGGCATCTAAACTAATAGATATATGCAGTTACGTTAAAGAAAAGGTTTCTGTTTCGAAGCTTACAACACAAACTTACATTTCTACAGAAAATATGTTGCCTAACAAAAGTGGTATAACTACAGCAACTAATCTTCCTTCAGTAGAATATACTCAGGCGTTCAGAAAAAATGATGTATTGGTGTCAAATATAAGGCCTTATTTTAAAAAGATTTGGCATGCTGAATATGATGGCGGCTGTTCCAATGATGTTTTGGTATTCCGAGCAGCTGAAGGTATTGACTCGACATTCTTATATTATGTATTGTCTGATGATACCTTTTTTAACTATGCAACAGCAACATCAAAAGGTACGAAGATGCCGCGTGGTGATAAAGGTGCTATTTTGAAATATGGTGTGCCTGACGTAGATGTAGATGTTCAATACAAAATCGGTTCATTACTTCGCAGTATAGATAAAAAAATTGCTGTTAATAGCAAGATAAACGATAATTTAGAGCAGCAAATACAAGGTCTTTTTGATACGCTTTTTGCGGATAAAATAGCGAGAGTAGATCAATTATGCCACAAGCTATTAGGTGAACTGGTTGAAACTATTGACAATCGAGGCAAAACACCACCGTTAGAAGCTGCAGCAACCGATTATCCTATAATTGATGTTCGAGCATTGTCAGGTGAATCTCGTATCATCGACTATAATAACTGCACAAAATATGTGTCAGATTCAACTTACGTATCTTGGTTTCGAAGTGGTCATCCTAAACTATTGGACATTCTGATCTCAACGGTTGGTAGTTTAGCGGAAATGAAAATGTTCTTTGGTACAAAAGGTTGTATCGCTCAAAATGTTGTTGGTTTTCGTGCAAAAAACATATCGCCGTACTATTTGTATCAGTACCTAACAACTATTAAGAGCGAATTGGTTTCGTACAATATTGGTTCAGTGCAGCCAAGTATTAAGGTGACACATATTATTAAGCATCCAGTTTATATCCCCGCGGAAGATGAAATCAATCAGTTTGATTCATTTGCAACAAGCGCAACTGATACGATATACAAAAATAATCTCGAATCCGAATACTTAGCAAGCATAAGGGATACTTTGTTGCCTAAACTCATGTCTGGTGAGATCGATGTAACTGGAATTCAGATTTAAGCAGCTAAATTACCGTTTATAGGAGTAATAACTATGCAAGAAATTCAAAAACAAGTTCACACTTGTTTTCATTGTGGAAACACAGGGTTGTTAAAACCAATTGGCAAGACAGGATGGAAAAATGAGGATATTGCTGAAGATAATTACGGAAATGTAATTAGTTATATGTTAATTGAACATGAAGATTGGTATGTTTTTGAATGTCCAGTTTGTAATAAACCAGTAATTATTAGTGAATACACATTTGATGCCGCAGAGCATGGCCCACATGAGATAACAACAGAATATCCAACAATCGCTGTTTCCCGAGATGGAGTGCCAAAAGATATATATTCGGCATTTGAATCTGCGGTAAAAACAAAAGGTATAGACTATTCAATTTGTTTGTTATCTTTGCGAAGAGTACTTGAAATGATTTGTAAAGATAAAGATGCCGTTGGAAGTAATCTCGAAAAGAAAATAGACGATTTAATCGATAAAAAGATCTTTCCACCGATGATTGAAGACGCTTGTTGGATTATCAGGCAACTTGGAAATGATGCAGCTCACGCTGATAAAATCTCTGTATATACATACGATGTAGAACAAGTAATCGGATATGTTGCAACAATCATTGATTATCTATATTCGCTTCCACATCGAGTAGAAAAAATGAAGTCAAAAATCGAAGAAAGAAAATCCTCTGAAAAAAGAAATGAAGATAAAAGACATACGAAATAATAGAATAACTCCATTTGAGTGTAAAGATGAAAAACTAATTTCATTGTTTAGTTTTTTCCTACATAATGCACCTACTATTAGTAGTGCTACAGCAATGCGCATTGATGCTGACCGGTTGAAGAATAACTGGAATAATTATATAGAAACTGCGAATGTACAGAATTACAAGTTTTTGTCTCCTAATTGTAAAATTGAGAAACATCTTACTGAAAATCAACTTCACGATGAGGCAGAAGTTAATCGTAGAAGCAAACGCTTTGTATGTAAATATAAAGATAAAAATGAAACTGATTATGAATGTATTTTAAGACATTTACGGAATTCTATTGCTCATAGTCATGTATATTTAGTTCATGCTGGAAATAGAAAATATGTTATGTTTGAAGATTTCAATACAAGTGGCAATCAAAGTTCATTGATATTATTATCACAATCAGATTTAAAAAAGCTAAAGTGTGAAATTGTACGTTAAATCAATAGATAGCAACAAAAGGAGGCATTGTTATGCACTTCACAGAAGAATTATTTGAACAAGCAGTCATTGAATTATTAGAAAAAATGGGCTATACCCATATCTATGCACCGGATATGAACAGAGAGGATTTTTCAAGTCCTCTTCTGGAATCTGCTCTTCTTGACAGTCTTGTTCGCATCAATAAAAAACTGCCCATTGAAGCCATCAATGAAGCAATATACAGGCTCAAAAACTTTGAAAGCGGAAGTCTTGTTCAGAAGAATAAGACCTTTATGAGCTATTTGCAAAATGGTGTCGAGGTTAAATATTTCTTCAAGGGTGAAGAATGCTCTTCTATTGTTTATCTAATAGATTATAACAAAGCAGATAACAATACCTTCTACGCAGTTAATCAATATACATACATCGAAAACGGTAACAACCGTCGTCCTGATATAATTCTCTTTATCAACGGTCTCCCTCTTGTTTTAATGGAACTGAAGAGCCCTTCCAAGGATGAGGTGGGCGCAGAGAACGCCTATAATCAGATTCGCAACTACATGCAGGATATTCCGTCAATGTTCAATTACAATGCAATCTGTGTAATAAGTGACCTGACCGCAAACAAGGCAGGTACTATCACTTCAGGTCTTGACCGGTTTATGGATTGGAAATCAAAAGACGGTATTGAAACTGTAACTTTAGCTGATTTTGAAACATTTTATGAAGGTATGTTCCGGAGAGAACGACTTCTTGATATTATTAAAAACTTTATTCTCTTTTCAGGTGATGCTCAGAATCCTATAAAGATTCTTGCAGGGTATCATCAGTATTTCGCTGTCAAAAAAGCTGTTGAAAGAGCAAAAGTTGCAACTGTCACAGACGGTAAAGGCGGCGTGTTCTGGCATACTCAGGGAAGCGGTAAATCACTTTCAATGGTATTCTATGCTCACCTTTTACAAGAAGCTTTGGATAGCCCAACTATTGTTGTTATGACCGACAGAATTGACCTTGATGATCAATTGTATTCTCAATTTTCAAAGTGTGCTGAATTCCTCAGACAGACACCTGTACAAGCCGAAAGCAAAGTGCATTTGAAAGAACTTCTTGCAGGTAAACAGGCTAACGGTATTATTTTCACAACAATGTTTAAGTTTGAGGAAAGTGAAGAGCCACTTTCTACACGCAGAAATATTGTTGTTATGGCAGATGAAGCTCACCGTGGACAGTATGGTATGGATGAGCGGGTTGTAATGACTGAAAATGAACAAGGCGAAACTGAGGCAAGAATTGTTGTAGGTAATGCCCGTATTATTCGTGATGCACTTCCAAATGCAACATTCATCGGTTTTACGGGAACTCCTGTTTCATCAAAAGACCGTAATACCCGTGAAGTGTTCGGTGAATATATTGATATTTACGATATGACTCAGGCTGTAGAAGACGGTGCAACTCGCCCTGTTTATTATGAAAGCCGCGTTATACATCTTAAGCTTGATGAAAATACACTGAAACTCATAGACTCAACTTATGATGTTTTAGAGCAGCAAGCTGATTCTGTAACCATTGAAAAGAGTAAGAAAATGCTCGGACAAATGGAAAGTGTTCTCGGTGCGGGTTCTACCATTGAATCGCTTGTAAATGATATTGTCAAACACTATGAAAACGGCAGAGCAAATCTTCTGACAGGCAAGGCTATGATAGTTGCATATTCCAGACCGATTGCTATGAAGATATACCGCCGTCTTATGGAAGTCAGACCTGACTGGAAAGAAAAAGTCGGCGTTGTTATGACAAGCGGTAACAATGACCCGGAAGACTGGAAAGAAATCATCGGAACGAAGCACCACAAAGAAGAACTTGCAC
>CALZHV010000101.1 GCA_945787485.1 uncultured Lachnospiraceae bacterium | reverse complement strand
TAATTTATTACATTTTTTATAGAATACATTTTATTTATATATTATTCTTTTCTATTTAAATACTTATTTTTATCATTTTTTAATAAATCACAATTATTTTAAATAGAACTTATTATAACAAATAAAATAAACGAAAAAATAGCAACTACAGCCAAAATCATATAGATTATAGTTGCTTTAATACATTTCCTTTCCTTGATTGCAAGAATCATAATTGATATTACATCAAATGTAAAAAACACTTGAGCAATAGCTGCAGCTATAGAAATGAATTTTCCGTTTGCTCCCTCTTTTGCTGACTTTACTATATATGTAATAGAAAACGGCATAGCGCCTATCATGGCAATCCATCCTGTTACAGAAAGTGTAATCACCATCATCGGCCCTACAAATATCATTATAACTACCGGAGTAAACGTTAGAAGCCCGCATAAAGCAATTACGGCTCCACCAATTATATAAAACGGAATCAAACCATATTTTATTATGAGCGTACAATGAAGGAAAACATCTCTATCTAATTTATTTCGATTAACAATCACAACCACAAGATTCACTATATCCAGTATTATTGGCAATAATAGCAAAAATCCATAATCAAGCGTTGCATCATCATTGTCATATGTTTTAAGGAGCATAATTAATACCGGTGTAAGATATATGGACAGCATGTATAATGTTGCCAGGATGTATATTGGGTGGAAGGTTTTGCTTTTTTCCATAGAATTTGTTTGTATATTTTCCATTTATTTCTCCAGATCAAAATATTTTACAGCTCGTATTCTCCTATTTTTATTTTCAATCCCCGAAACAAGCTATGTTTATAGAATCTATAATCTTTTAAATTGTCACATTTTCAGTTGTTTATATTAACCTTTGAAAGCAATATTATTGTTAACATTAATCTTCATAAGCATCATATAATGCTTCCAGCTCGTTCCTACAATCAAGAAACTCCTTGCACAGCATCGGGTCGAAATGTGTTCCGCATGATTCTTCAATAATTTTAAATGCTGTATCGTAGCTGTAACTTTCCTTGTAAATTCTCTTGCTGACAAGAGCGTCAAATACATCTGCCAGTGCCATTACTCTTGCTTCAAATGGTATTTCTTCTCCTTTTAGATTATCCGGATATCCATTACCATCCCATTTTTCGTGATGAAAATGCGCAATATTTATTGCAATGTTCTTAAACATTTCATCCTCAGAATTTTTAAGAATTCCGGCAACTATAACCGCACCCTTTGCAGCATGAGTTTTCATTTTATCGTACTCGGCTTCCGTAAATTTGCCCGGTTTATTCAGAATAATATCCGGGATTGCAATCTTGCCTAAATCATGAAGTGGAGCTGCTTTGATTATGCATTCCGCCATTTCCGTTGAAATGTCACATGCCACCTTTTCATCCCTTAGATGTTTAATGAAAATCTCTATTATATCGCTGGTTCTTGCAATATGACCTCCTGTGTTGTTATCCCTGTTTTCTACAATACTTGCCATGCTTATTGTAATATCATTTTGGATTGTCTTTAATTTTTTAGTTTTCCGGTCTACTGCTTTTTCGAGGTCTTCATTGTATTGTTCAACAAGCTTCGTATACTGTTGCTGTTGTGTGTCATCTCTTAAATAAATACAATAGATTGTTTTGTTTTTCTTTTCCTTTACAACACTTAAGCTCATTTCTATGTAGTATTCATCGCGTTTTAATACAAGTCGTTTGTCCTCTGACTTTGTATCTGATTGAACCGAAAGCTTATTATTTTCTTCGTCATTTATCCATATTAATATTTGTTTTAAAAAATCTGTTGTTCCTTCTATTTTTTGTTCAATCCTTAGCTCCTTTATTTCCGGGAACCACTGCTTAGCTGCTTCATCACAGCCGAGATATCTGCCTTTTTTGTCAAATATTACAAAGCCAAATGCATAATTTTCTGCAAGTGAACCTGCCGAAATGAAAGAAACATCATACATACTTATTCTATTTAATAAAATAATAATAAAAACCTGCGTTATTAAATATGAAATAGGAAGTATCGAAAAAGGTAAATGCGATAATTTTTCAAATATGTAAACAAAAATATTAATTCCCGATGCGAAAAGAAGAAGTGTGCTTGTTGCATATGATACGTCCTTCTTTGTTCTTATTGCTTTTACTATCATGGCAACACATACCACAACTATTAAAATAAGATAAATTGGGTAAATTACATGTAACGGACCATATACCTTAGTAATTTCCCTTATTTCATTTTTAATTACAAAATTAATTTCCTTGTAATACCAGTCAAACTTTCCGATTGTCGATGTAAGTAACACAAGGAATCCGCCAAATAGCATCATTACTATCTGATAAGGCATTTTTATCTTATATTTGCACAAATCAGCCATACACATTAACATAAAAAACGGGCTGAAGCTTGCTCCAAGATATATTGTCTGATTTGCAAGTATAGCCATATTCAAATCCTGAGCAGAATAAAGCTGCATGTATCCAAAATTAGTTATTAGCACAGCTGAAGAAAGCAATACATAATATACGCTTATTTTATCCTATTCCACGTTTCTCTATTTATCATTATATCAAAAAAAGATGGATTGTAAACAAATCCATCTTTTTGATATACACCTAATTATACACTTGTTACAAGCTCAATAATGCTGTCCTTTGACTTCACGCCTATTGAACGTTTCACAATCTCTCCATTCTTATAAATGAAAAGGCTTGGTATCGACATTATGTTATATTTTACCGCTATATCAGGATTTTCGTCTACATCAAGCTTGCAAACTTTTACGTCCGGAAGCTCATTTGCGATTTCCTCAATTATAGGTGCAAGCATCTGGCATGGTCCGCACCATGTAGCCCAGAAATCAACAAGCACTGTTCCCTCTGCTTTAAGAACCTCTGTTTCAAAATTATCACTGGTAAGGTGTACTAATTCCATCTTTATCCTCCTTTTATAATGTGATGCTCCATTGTTTTTCTACGTGGTATTATTATGCTCAAATTATTGAAATTAATAACAAAACTAATTGCAATTATTCACCTTCCATTGCATAAAACTCTTCTGTTTCATCAATATCTTCAACAGGAGGTTTTAAGCCGTCTATTTCTATATTATTCTTTTGTGCATAATCCCATAATGCCGCATGGATTGCTTCCTCAGCAAGCAATGAGCAGTGAACCTTAACAGGCGGAAGTCCGTCAAGTGCCTCCATAACTGCTTTGTTTGTTACAAGAAGAGCTTCTTTTACTGTTTTTCCAATAATAAGCTCTGTAGCCATACTGCTTGTTGCAACTGCAGCTCCGCATCCGAAGGTTTTAAACTTTGCATCCTTAATTATATCATTTTCTATATCCAGATATATTCTCATTATGTCTCCGCATTTTGCATTTCCTACCGTACCCACACCGGATGCTTCCTCTATTTCTCCGACATTTCTCGGATTTGTGAAATGGTCCATAACTTTTTCACTGTATTCAATAACCTGACTCATGCTATTTATCCTCCTTAATAAAATCCTCGTATAAAGGAGACATACTCCTTAATCTTTCTACAATAATACTAAGCTGTTCAACAACATAATCTATATCTTCTTTTGTTGTTTCATCTGACAAGGTCAACCTAAGCGAGCCGTGAGCAATCTCATGTGGCAGTCCTATTGCCAACAGCACGTGTGAAGGGTCAAGAGAACCTGAAGTACATGCCGAACCACTTGAACCGCATATTCCCTTTTGATCCAGCATAATTAAAAGTGCTTCACCCTCTACAAATCTGAAACTGAAATTGGCGTTATTTGAGAGTCTGTTAGTTCTATGTCCATTTAATCTTGTATAAGGAACCTTTTCCAAAACCTGTTCAATAAGATAATCTCTCAACTTGCTTTCATATTCATATCTCTTATTCATTTTAGAAACAGCAATTTCTGTTGCCTTTCCAAAGCCTACAATACCCGGAGTATTGTGTGTGCCGGCTCTTTTTCCTCTTTCCTGTCCGCCGCCATGGATAAAGGAATCCAGTTTAACAGATTCTCTAAGATACATGATTCCAACACCTTTTGGTCCATTTATCTTATGTCCGCTTGCACTCAATATATCTATATTAAGCTCATCAACATTAATAGGAACATGACCGTATGCCTGGACTGCATCCGTATGGAATATAATGTCATGCTCATGTGCTATTTCACCTATTTCCTTAATAGGTTCAATTGTTCCAATCTCATTGTTGGCAAACATTACAGAGATTAAAATAGTATCCTCTCTTATTGCCTTTTTAAGCTCGTCCAACTTGACAACACCATTTTCATCTACATCTATATAACTGATTTCATAACCGAATTTTTCAAGATATTCGCAAGTGTGTAAAATGGCATGATGCTCAATTGTCGTTGTAATAATGTGTTTACCCTTTTTGTTTTTTGCAAGCGCAGTTGCCTTAAGTGCCCAATTATCCGACTCACTTCCACCGCCCGTAAAATATATTTCCTTTGGTTTTGCTCCCAAATAATCAGCTACAATCTTTCTTGCATTATCCACAGCCTTAGTTGCCTGTCCTGCAAATGTATATATACTCGAGGCATTTCCATACAACTCCTCAAAGTAAGGCTTCATAGCTTCAAAAACATCATGGTCAACCTTTGTTGTTGCCGCATTATCTAAATATATGACCTTTGACATATCTGTCCTACCTTTCGTATATGTTTATTTTTATTATTCCTATCAAGTTGCCATGTTATACTAGCATGGTTTTATATTAAAATAAAGCTTTTTTTCTTTATTGATAATTATTATTAAAAAGGAGTTCATTTAAAATAAAAAATGCCAAACCGGATTTTCATAAACATTACTATTTCCTGATTTGGCATAATTGTTTGACTGCTTACATGCCTGCTGCCTTGTAAGCTTCTTCATATAACACTTCTTGTGAATTTATCGGAGCATCGTTTACATTTCTTTCAACATAAACTCCATTTTCATTTTGCTCTTTCCCCTTTTCATCATCATTGAATTGTAAATTAAAAATATAAATTATTCTTTCCTTTACATCCTCATCTAAAATAGGGGTCGCAACCTCCACTCGTCTTATTGTATTTCTTGTCATAAAGTCTGCAGAAGCTATGAAAACTTCATTCTCCGGATGTTTTCCAAATATATATATTCTTGAATGCTCAAGATATCTTCCTACGATACTAATCACTTTGATATTATCTGTGTATCCCTTTATCTGTGGTTTTAAACAGCATATACCTCTTACAATGAGTTCAATCTGCACACCTGCCTGACTAGCCTGTACTAATTTTTCTATTATAACCTTGTCCGTAAGCGAATTAATTTTTATTCCTATATAACCTTCACTACCTTTTGAAATCTCTTTATCAATTTTTTCCAATATCTTATTTTGTAAACAATTTGGTGCTACAATCAGCACATCTGAATGCTCCAAGGTTTCTCCTTTTTGAAGTGCATCAAATACTTTCGCAGCATCTGCTCCTATGTCAGCATTTGCTGTCATAATTGATAAATCTGTATAAAGTCTGGCTGTTTTCTCGTTGTAATTTCCTGTACCAATCTGTGTAATGAATTTCCTCTCGCCATCATCATTTCTTCTTGTTATAAGGCACAGCTTAGAATGAACTTTATAATCTCCAAGTCCATATAATATCTGACATCCCGCATCTTCTAACAGCTTAGACATTTCAATATTATTAGCCTCGTCAAATCTTGCTCGAAGCTCTACTACTACAACTACTTCCTTGCCATTTTCCGCTGCCTCAACAAGAGCTTCAATAATCTGGCTTCTCTCTGCAACACGATACAAAGTCATTTTTATAGACACAACGCTCTTGTCGTTTGCCGCTTCCTCCAACAGTTTTAAAAAAGGTTTCATTGACTCATAAGGATATGAAAGCAATATATCTTTTTTTTCAATCTGTTCAATAATACTTTCCTTAATATCAATACTTGCAGAATTTCTCGGAGAACGTTTTTCATAAAACAGCTCACTTTTATCTTTTAATGTCTCCTGAAGCTTAAATACAAATGAAAGATCAAGTGGAGTTCCCACATCAACAAAATGCTTCTTGCCTATCTCAAGATAATTAGCAAGCTCTTTTTTTGCTTTGTCATTTATCTTTCTACTTAACTCAACTCTTACAGGCGTCATTTTAGTTCTCTTTTTAATGAGCTTTTGCATAACATCCCTGTAATCCATATCTTCATCATACATCTCATTTGCATCTATATCAGCATTACGGGTAACTCTCATAATAGCCTTTTCCCTAATTGTGTATCTACTATACAGCTTTGATATAAAATGCAAAATCAGCTCCTCTGAAAGCATAAAAGTGCCAGGTCTTGTTGGAATTTCTATAAGTCTTTTAAATACAGAATTTTTGCAAGGTACAATTCCAATTTTATTTTTTCCTTTAGATGATGAAAGAAGCACAATTGCATATAATTCCTGATTAGTAAGGAAAGGAAATGGATGTTCATTTCCAATAATCATTGGCGACAGAAATGGAGCGATTTGTGAATCGAAATATTGTTCTAATACCTTTCTTTCGCCATCAGATAATTTGTTAAAATTAATGATTCTAATACCATGAGGCTCTAATTCACCCATTAACTGTTCAAATATTTTTGCTTTTTTATCTTCAAGCTCTTTTACTTCATCAAGAATTTTATCAATCTGTTCCTCACTTGTCATTCCGGTCTTATTTTCTTTTATCACTTTTCTTGAATTTAACTGTGTCATCAATGTTCCGACTCTCACCATAAAAAACTCATCCAGGTTAGTCTGAAAAATAGATGCAAAGGTAAGTCTCTCTGCCAACGGAACTCTTGGATTTGCTGCCTCCCGTAACACTCTCTCATTAAATGACAACCATGACAATTCTCTGTTTGTATAATATGATACGTCTTCTTTTGTTAAATCTTTTTCTTTCATTTTTTTGTCTCCTTCTAAATATGTTCTTTTTAATTCATACGAATAATTTAATTCTTTCGAAACAAGAAAAAAAAACCGCCAAACAATCCAATGAACAAAGCAGGATATCCGGCAAAACAAATTGCCCAGTCGATTGTATTCAGTGCAAATCTACTTACCACTAACCAAACCAATAATCCTAAAACGCCACACATCACACTATTAAAAAAGAGAAATAAATATGTTTTTGTTTTATTTTTAAATTTGCTTTTATTTATTTTTTTCCATAAGGTATTCATATATATATCCTCCGTTTATATATAGAATATATAAGCAATATAAAATCTACTATCAAAGTTATGTAAATTCGACGTAAAAAAATTCGGAAATGAAGTACTCCCCAAAAGTCAGACTTAAAATCTTACAATAGGGTGTCGGTTCATTTCCGAATGCTTTTTATTAATCCCGAATATATTAAATTGTCAGAATATTTAATTTATTCCTCTGTTGA
>CALZHV010000100.1 GCA_945787485.1 uncultured Lachnospiraceae bacterium | reverse complement strand
GATAAATCTGACGATAATATTATTAGGTTAGTATTTTGTTTTACACAAGAAGGGGGCTTACTTATGGGATATGAATTAAATGCATCTATGATGTGTGCAAATTTTGGGAATCTGGAAAAAGAAGTAAGGGATTTGGAAAATGCCGGAATAGATTCATTCCATATTGATATTATGGATGGACGTTTTGTTCCGAATTTTGCAATGTCTTTGGGAGATATGGCATATATTGCAAAAGCAACAAAAAAGCCGCTTGATGTTCATTTGATGATTGAACATCCATATAACAGAATCGGTCTGTTTCTAAAAAATCTGAGAAAGGGTGATACTGTATACATTCATCCGGAAGCAGAATATCATCCGTCTACAACCTTGCAGGAGATAATAGATGCAGGTATGGTACCGGGTATTGCAATTAATCCGGGAACATCTGTAGAGACTGTATTTGAAATGCTAAGAATAGTGGATAAGGTTCTTGTAATGTCTGTTAATCCGGGAAATGCAGGACAGATGTACAGACCTTATGTCGGACATAAAATTGACAAGCTGTTGTCATTAAAGGATGAGATGAATTTCAGTATTTACTGGGATGGTGCATGCGGAATGGATAAGATACAGGAATTTGCACCAAAGGGGATTAAGGGCTTTGTGCTTGGTACGACAGTGCTTTTTGGAAAAGAAAGATCTTACGAAGAAATAATAAAAGATTTAAGAGAAAAATAATTTATCTTTGAGGAAATAAAATGAACATTGCACTTATATTAGCCGGTGGTACGGGGACGAGACTGGGAAATGATATTCCCAAGCAATACATAAAAGTTAATAATAAAATGATAATATCGTATTGCTTTGAAACTTTTTTTGTTTCAGAAGAAATAGATGCAATTTGGATTGTTGCCGACAGCAATTGGTACGATGTGATTTGTGGGGATGTACAGGCTATAGATAAAAACAAAGGCAAATTCAAAGGGTTTTGCGAACCGGGAGCTAACAGACAGCTTTCGATTTTAAATGGATTAGAAGCTGTCAAGGCTTATTACTCCGGCAGAACGGATGAAATTAAGGTTATGATTCATGATGCGGCAAGGCCACTTCTTACGGAAGCTCTTATAAAAAAGTGTTTTGATGCATCGAAAGGGCATGATGGTGTCATGCCGGTTATTCCGGTCAAAGATACTATTTACGTAAGTGATAATGGAAAGACGATAAGCGGACTGCTCGACAGAAATAAGCTTTTTGCAGGGCAGGCACCGGAGGTATTTGATTTTAATAAATACTACAATGCCTGTATTAAGCTTTTGCCTGATGATATCCTTATGATAAATGGTTCGACAGAGCCTGCAATAAAGGCAGGGTTGGATATCGCAATTTGTGAGGGCGATGAGAATAATTATAAAATCACAACGAAGGCGGATTTGGAAAGATTTGAAACTTATCTTAATATTTGAAAACAGTCAGATGACAGGAGCGTGACGATATGAAAGCATGGGTTTTACACGATATTAATAATATGACATATGAGGAATATGAAACTCCGAAGGCGGCTGACGGATGGGCTTTGGTTGACGTAAAAGCTACCGGAATATGTGGTTCGGACATACCGAGAGCGTTTGTTACCGGTGCACATGTAAAGCCTCTTATTATAGGACATGAATTTTCCGGACAGGTTTCTCCGGAGGATAATAGTGTGTGGGCAGGAAAGAGAGTGGGGATTTTTCCTCTTATCCCTTGTGGGAAATGTGCTCCATGTCAAAATAAGCAATATGAGATGTGCAGAAATTACAATTATCTGGGCTCAAGATGTGACGGTGCATTTGCAGACAAGGTATGTGTGCCTTTGGAAAATCTAATCGAATTGCCGGATAATGTAACATATGAGCAGGCGGCAATGCTTGAGCCGATGGCTGTTGCCGTTCATGCAATGAGAAGAGGTTTTAATCTTACAAAAGGCAAAAAGGCAGAGGATATGACTGTTGCTGTATGTGGTCTCGGAACAATAGGAATGTTTCTTGTAATGTTCTTAAAACAGGCGGGCTTTAATAACATTATTGCTATCGGAAATAAAGATTTTCAGAAGGATTGCATAGAAAAGCTTGGCATATCAAAGGATAATTACTGTGACTGCAAGACAAAAGCATCGATTAGTTTCATAAATGAAAAGACTGACGGCTTGGGCGTTGACCTTTATTTTGAATGTGTCGGAAAAAATGAAACTATTTCTGATGCAGTAGAATCAACTATGCCTGCGGGAAGTATTGTTTTGGTTGGTAATCCGTATTCTGATATGAGTTTTGATAAAAATGTATATTGGAAAATTTTAAGAAATCAGATAAAACTGACAGGAACATGGAATTCTTCTTTCACACATGAAGAGGATGATGACTGGCACTATGTTTTAGATTGCCTTAAGAAGGAAGAAATTCACCCGGAAGCGTTTATTACGCATAAGTACCCTATGGATAAGATAATGGAAGGATTTGAGATTATGCGGGATAAAAAAGAGGATTATATTAAGATAATGGGATTAAATGAATAACTTTTAATATATTTTACCAACAGTTTTAAATGAACATATATAATTTTATATTTATTATCCGGATAAATAGTAATGAGAAAAAAAGAGAAACAAGATTTAAGCAATTTTATAGATTTATTGGAACAAGCACATGCACAGATTGTTGCGTGTGTTTTTCGTGATGAAAAAAATAATGTAAATCAGTTATTAATCGACTGTCAGGAGGGTGCAATAAGCATCGGAACAATGGTTGAAGAAAGTGAGGGTGAAGGCAATAACTTTGTGCACATTCTTGAACAATATTGTGAGTCGTTATATATGATAGGACAGGAGGTTGATTCGACAGCTGATAAGGCTTTTTTGCGAAAAAAATCAACACAATATGACAAGATGTTCCAAAAATACGTTGAAAATCTAAGGGTAAGCCTGAATAATGATGTAAGGACTACAAAAGAAATTGTTTTTTTGCCTTATAATTCGTCTATGTGGGATTCGTTGGAAAGTGTGTATTTAAAGTCATTAGAGGAACCTGATTGCGAGTCTTTTGTAATTCCGATTCCATATTTCGAAAGGGATAAGGACGGTAAATTGGGCAAGATGCATTATGAAGGAGATAAATTCCCGGATAATATAAAAATAACAAATTATGAGGAATACGATTTTCAAAACAGACATCCGGATAAGATATATATACATAATCCTTATGATGCATCAAATTATGTAACGAGTGTGCATCCTTTCTTTTACTCAAAGAATTTAAAGCAATATACGGATGATTTGGTTTATATACCATATTTTGTTTTGAGAGAAATTGAACCCAATGATTATGCATCAATTGCGGGAATGGAGCATTTTATAAAGGTACCTGCCGTAATACATGCAAATACCGTGATTGTTCAATCTGAAAATATGCGCCAAATATATATTGATGTCATGACAAAGGAAACAGGAGAAGAAAGCAGACCTTATTGGGAGGAAAAAATAAAGGGATACGGTTCGCCTAAGTTTGATAAGGTTAGGAGAATAAGAGAAGAAGGCATAAAACTTCCGGAGGAATGGGAGAAAAAGCTATACAGAAACGACGGTACGCGTAAAAAAGTGATTTTTTACAACACAAGCGTCGTTGCATTGTTAAACTATAAAGAGACTATGATAGATAAAATTGAATCTGTAATAAAACAATTTGAAGAAATGAAGGATAATGTTTTGTTAATCTGGAGACCTCATCCGTTGATGCTTAGTACAATTGATACAATGCGGCCTGAGCTTGGAGACAGATACAGAAAAATAGTAGAAAATTATAAAAAATGCGAATGGGGTGTATATGATGAAATGCCAAGCATGGATTATGTGCTTAGCATTTGCGATGCTTATTACGGAGACGGAAGCAGTGTTGTCTGGTTGTGTCAGAATCAGAAAATACCTGTAATGATACAAAATCCATGTATTAAATAAACAATAAAGCAGATTATGTCACAATATGTGCATTTGATGCTGTCATATTTTAGCAAGGAGTAGGTAAATGAAAAACAAAATATCGGTTTGTATAATAACAAAAAATGAGGCTCATAATTTGGAAATATGTCTTGAAAGACTTGCCAAATATGATTATGAGATTGTCGTTATAGATACAGGGTCAACAGACGGTTCAGTTGAATTGGCAAAAAAATATACAGATAAGGTTTTTGATTTTGTCTGGGTAGATGATTTTTCTGCAGCAAGAAATTACGCTATTGAAAAAGCAACAAATGAATATATTCTGATGATTGATACAGATGAATTTGTCGATGATATCGACACTAAATTGTTAGATAAGCTAATAAGTGAAAATCCTGAAAATGTCGGAAGAATGCATAGAAAAAATTTCTATCAAAGTGACGGAAAAGAAATGACGAGCAATGAGTATGTAAACCGTCTTTTCCCAAAATCATTATTCCATTACACAGGACGTATTCATGAGCAGATAACCATGATTGTTGACGGAGAATATAAAACTTACATTGCTCCGGTATTTACTACTCATGTCGGATATAAGGGTGATAGTGATGACAGAGCAAAAAAGGCAGACAGAAATCTAAGACTGCTTTTAATTGAGCTTGAAGAAAATCCGGATGATCCGTATATATTATATCAGATTGGAAAAGCATATTTTTATGAGCAAAAATATAAAGAAGCGATTCCGTATTTAGAGCATGCTATGGAGTTACCTTTGGATTTATCATTGGAATATGTGAGCAATATAGTAATTACATATGGTTATTGTCTCATCTACACAGAACGCACGGAGGATGCCATGATGCTCAGTGCACTTATGGACGATTTTGGAGAAAATGCGGATTATTTGTTTGTGATGGGATTGATTTACATGTATAATGCGATGTTTGAACAGGCAATAGAAAGCTTTTTAAAGGCAACGACAATTAATAAATGTACTGTGGAAGGTGTAAATTCATATGCGGCATTTTATAATGTCGGAGTAATTCTTGAGTGCCTTGAGGATAAGGCAAATGCTATGTTATATTATAGAAAATGCGGAGAGTATGAACCGGCAAAGGAAGGAATCGCAAGAATATTGGGAGTGTAAGAATGAATGTTGCAATAATAATAGCCGGCGGTGTCGGCAACAGAATGGGACAGGATATACCTAAGCAGTTTATTGAAGTGTATGACAAACCGGTTTTGATGTATACATTAGACAGCTTTGAAAAACATGACAAGATAGATGCCATCGAAATTGTATGTATTGACGGATGGCAGGAAAAGGTCATAGCGGATGCAAAAAAATATAATATTTCAAAGCTGAAATGGATTGTGACAGGTGGAGAAAGTGCCCAGGAATCAATAAGAAACGGCGTATTTAATCTGGAAGATAAATGTAATGCCGATGATATAATAATAATACATGACGGTGTTCGCCCGCTTGTGGATGAATATGTTCTGTCTGATGTGATAGACAAATGTGAGCAATACGGAAATGCTGTTACATCCCTGCCATATAATGAACAGATTTTCATTATAGATGATGAAATATCTACAACCGGCTATATAAAAAGAGAAACATTGAGGCGTGTTTCAACACCTCAGGCATATAAATATGAAAAGCTTGACCGGGCTTATCATAAGGCGTATGAAGAAAAGATTGGCATACACGGTTCGGCTTATGCTAACACGATGATGGTGGAGCTTGGTGAAAGATTATATTTTGCGGCAGGTTCTGATAAAAACATAAAGCTTACAACAAACGATGACCTTGAGTTGTTTAAGGCTTACATTTCTAAAAATAAAAAAATGATGTAATATAATAAAAAGGGGAATACGATGAAAATAATTTTTTGTAAATGGTCAAGTATTTGTGAGACAGGTGTCATAAATGCAATGAAAAGACTTGGACATGAAGTTGTAATAATGAATAAAAAATTCAAAAGTGTGGATTATGATACGGACTATCTGACTGCATTAGTTGAGCTTGTTCAAAAAAATTCGGATGCTGCCTGTGTATTTACCATTAATTTTCAGCCAATTATAGCAAGAGGCTGTAAGGTCTTGAAAATTCCATATTTGTCGTGGACTGTAGACTGTCCGAGTTTCCAGCTATATTCTGAAACTGCAGCGCTTCCGACAAACAGAATATTTGTATTAGACAGAATGCAGGCGGAAAAATTCAGACCATTGAATCCGGACAATATTCATCATTTGTCGCTCGGCTGTGACATTCCTTCATGGGATGCGGTAAAAGTTACAGCTGAGGAACATAGAAAATATGATTGTGACATTTCATTTATTGGCTCATTGTATTCTGAAAAGACAAGATATAATCAAATAGAAAAAGATTTGCCTGATTACATGCGTGGATATGCGGAAGGCTTACTGCAGGCACAGCTTAATGTGTTTGGCTACAATTTCATAGAAGATTCAATCAGCGATGAGTGGGCGGAAGAATTTAAAAAATATGCAGATTGGATGCCTTTGGGTGAAGATTACATAGAGGATGTAAAAGGAATTGTAGCTGATACATATCTTGGGTATAAATGTACCGAGCTTGACAGAATAAAAACATTTAACGAAATTGCAAAATATTTTAAAATGGATTTATGGACGCTTAGTGATACATCAATGCTCAAAAATGTGAATTGTCGCGGCGGTGCCGATTCGCTTAATATGATGCCACAGATAATAAAATGCAGTAAGATAAATCTCAATCTTACAAATAAGCCTATAAAGACGGGACTTCCACTTAGAATATTTGATTTGATGGGTGCGGGTGGATTTGTTATTTCAAATTACCAGGCAGAGATACCGGAGCATTTTATACCGGATGAGGATATCGTAATGTACGAAAGTATACCGGATTTGATTAATAAAATTGATTACTATCTTTCACATGATGATGAAAGAAAGCAAATTGCCAAAAACGGATATAATAAGGTTAAACAATATCACAGCTATGATGTGAAGCTTATGCAGATGTTTGATATATGTGGCTTGTAATGTAATAAGCTTATGCAGATGTTTGATATATGTGGCTTGTAATGTAATAAGCTTATGCAGATCTCTGACATATGCGGCTTGTAGTATAATAAACAGATGAGGAATTAACAGTTAAAATGCTTTACAAGTTATGAATCAGGGAGGAAGGGATATATCTATGGATATCGAAAAAATTCGTAATCTTGAAAATAATATTTCATATTGTGAAAATGAGCTTTTAAATCTATATGATACATATTTTGCTGAAGAAAATAACGATATGCTGATGCTGCAGCGAATTAAGTCGATAGAAGCAAGAATTGGTAATCTAAACAGACAATTACATGAGCTTAAATCTACTGTGCCACAGCCGCAGGAGATGCAGCAGCCGCAGTCACAATACATGCAACCACAGCAGATGCAGCAACCGCAGTCACAATACATGCAACCACAGCAGATGA
>CALZHV010000099.1 GCA_945787485.1 uncultured Lachnospiraceae bacterium | reverse complement strand
TTACAAGACAGCTAAGCTTACTATTAAGCTTATCAACTCAGTAGCAGATGTAATTAACAACGATAAGTCAATAAACGGCAAGATTAAGGTTGTATTTATTGAGAACTACAGAGTATCTAACGCAGAGATTATCTTCGCTGCAGCAGATGTTTCAGAGCAGATTTCAACAGCTTCAAGAGAGGCATCAGGTACAGGTAACATGAAGTTCATGTTAAATGGTGCTCCTACACTTGGTACTATGGACGGTGCTAACGTAGAAATCGTAGAAGAAGTTGGAATTGATAACGCATTCATCTTCGGTATGTCAGCAGAAGAGGTTATGAAGTATGAGCGTGATGGCGGATATTATCCAATAGATGAGTACAATTCAAATCCTGCTCTTAAGAAGGTTCTTGATCAGTTAGTTGATGGTACATACTCAAATGGTGATAAAGAAATGTTCAAGGATCTTTATGATTCACTTGTTAGAAGAGATGTTTACTTCACATTAAAGGACTTCAACTCATATGTAGAGGCTCAGAAGAGAGTAAATGCAGCATATAAGGATAAGACTAAGTGGGCACAGATGGCTATGCTCAATACAGCTTGTTCAGGTAAGTTCTCATCAGACAGAACAATCGAGCAGTATGCTCAGGAAATCTGGAAGCTTGAGAAGGTTGAAGTTACTTTGTAATTTTAATATTTTGTTTTAGATGTTTTAAGCTCTGCGTTTCAGCTAAATTATGGCTGTTACGCAGAGCTTTTTGTATGCGCGCAGATTGTATGAAGATGTGATAATATAACATGCCTGCCTTGTGAGTGTTTCATATATGTTGCGGCAGAGATTGTGTAGCAGATGTAATAATATAACATGCATGTTCTTGTGCCTGTTCCGCTTTTCGTTGTTTTCTAGGATTATGCAGGAAATGTATTAAAGTCGTACGTGGCACCTTGATAACGGTACATCCATGTACCGTATCAAGCGCTTAGCATCCATGCTAAGCGACCACTGTGAAAAGAAGCATAATCAAGAAAACGTCCTCAAAACGAAAATGCCCCAAGAAACATGCCGTATATTATTACATCACGCACAAATCGGCAGACGAAAATATGAGAGACACAAGTTGTGTTGTATATTATTACATCGCAGAACAGATTGTGCAGCAGGATGTAATAATATAACATGCCTGCCTTGTGAGTGTTTCATATACAAGCTGGCAACCAGTAATAATAGTGAGTATTAATATTTCTTATGTTTAATATTATTATTGTATAAAACAAAAAAGGTGGTAAAAAACCACCTTTTAAAAAATTATTCTTACATAATTATTACAATTCATAGATTATTCTACTGATGAAACGCTTGATATTTCTTTATTTAATACCATGGTACACTGGTTGCTTTGCGAAAAAGTTGAGTCTTCTTTGTTTTCAAAAGAAGATTCAGAAATATCTTTTGCTAAATTCAATGTATTTTCTTCAGAAGAAAAAGATACATCTTTTTCATTTTTGTTCTTTTTTTCACATGCTATATTTATTATAAAAAAAGTTGCTATGGATAAAATGATTATAGAAAAAACCAGTTTTTTCTTCATAAGAATACCCTCCTTTGCAATAATAATCCCTCCTTCAAAAATTCCAAAATTTATAACTACATTTGAAACATATCATAGATTTGATTATCTTGCAATAAATACAGCATGAAATACGACTAAAACATCATGAATTACAATTTTAAATCATATAGGTGATTATTGGGTGCAACAGTATGTGCAGATGTAATAATATTACAGCATGTCTTGTGCCTGTTCCGCTTTTCGTAGTTTTCTAAGATTATGCGGGAAATGTATTAAAGTCGTACGTGGCACCTTGATAACGGTACATCCATAAACAACGTGCTATTTTTATAATTCCTTTTCGTAACAGAGATATTCGGCTTCGAACAAGATGGTTTCACCTACTTTGTTAAAGGGTAGTGCATCATATGAATGAATTGCCGGTTTATTTTGAACTGCAGCAAGAAAATGTACGCTTTTATAACCTTGCAGCTTTAATATTTTCGTCATTTGCATTATCAAAATTCTTGCAAGTCCCTGATTTTTGTATTTTTGTGATATGACAAGTCGTGCAAGCTCGGCAGATGGTTTTGATTCGTTGCTCCAGCATTTCAAATTTTCTACAACTTTGTCATCATCTATAGCTATGGAAGCGATAATTTCGCTGGAAGAATCTTTTATTCCAAATAAATTTCCTTGTTTTATATCATTTAATATTAAATCCTCAGTTGGATACAAATCATTCCAAACACAACCATCGGAGCCAATTGCTTCATTATATAATGTCATTACTGAAGCCAAGTCATTTTCCATAAAGCATATGAGCTCCGGTAAATCTCTTGTTATATGAATTTTGCAGCTTCCGTCTAAATAAAATTCTTCTATTTCATATGTTAAATTTCCATCTGCATATATTTCATCATAAAGTGAGGATAGCTCATTTGTAGTTCCGTTATAATCTTTCCAGCCTGTATCAGCAATAAATACTTCTTTGTATTTTGCATCCGGAAATATTTCAAAAATTTCATCAGTTTTATTGTTTTCATTGGCGGTTTTTGAGTTATTATCAAGTAAATTTGAATTATCTTTTAAGCCAATAACGTATTCTATTTTTGATTCGGTCCAGTTATAGCCAAGGCCACGAAGATTTTCCCTGCCAAAGACAGATGACATTTTGTCAAAAAATTCGCCTATGGAATTGTATTGTGAATCATTTTTAGTGGAAAATGAACGGCTTATTCCTTTAAATATCATATTAACTCCTTTTTTCTCGCATTAGTGAGGACATCATGCAGGCGCCTTTTGCGCCTGCTTTAAGTACTTCATCCAGATTGTCAAATGAAATACCACCTATAGCATATACCGGCATGTTTGCGATGGAAACAATATCACTTAAGAAATCTAAACCTCGTGGCGTTAAGCCTTTTTTACAGTCTGTTTCAAAAATATGCCCTGCTATTATATATGATACTCCGATTTCATTTGCATAAATAACATCACTAATGCTATGCACAGAGGTTCCGATTGTGCTAAATTGCTCTTTTAAAGATGGCTTTGTGCGTAAAAGCTCAAGTGGCATGTGGATACTGTTGATGCCGAGCTTTAAAGCAACTTCCGGATATGAATGAAGTATAAGTTTTTTGTTGTATTTTAGGCAAATGTTAAAAACGGATTTAGCCAATGTCAAATAATCAGTTTCGTTTAAGTCTTTTTCTCGTAGAATAATTGCTTTGACATTTGTTTTACATAAATCTTCAATTCGGGTTAAAAAGCTGCCGGGCATGGAGCTTTCTGCAATATTTCGATTTGAAACTGCAATTATATCTTTTAAAAGAGCAGAATTGTTTTTGTCTAATGGTTTAATCATATCTTTACCTTTGTTTTTGAATAACATGTTTTATTAAATCAAATAACATTTTATGTTTGTAAATAACATGTTTTATTAAATCAAATAACATTTTATGTTTGTAAATAACATGTTTTATTAAATCAAATAACATTTTATGTTTGTAAATAACATGTTTTTATTAAATCAAATAACATTTTATGTTTGTAAATAACATGTTTTAATTAAATCAAATATAAATTTACATTTGTAAATAACATGTTTTAATTAAATCAAATATAAATTTACATTTGTAAATAAAATAGTTTTTTTGTAATTAAATATTATTCTGTGTTTATGCATAAAATTTTTTTGTGTTGAAATTTTATACAAATATATATTCGTTCAAAACAGGTTGAAGACCCTGATTTTTGATAGCAGCATATATTTCATCCAGGCTTCGCGAGTCTGATATCTCAAATTGTTCATCACCTGCGTCATTAGTTGCATTGTTAACGACATTAACAGCTTGTTCAGAATTATTTTTTTCGTACTTAGCTTTGTGGTCGCCAATGCCCGTGCTTACACCAGCTGAAACCTTTGTGGCACAAATGTTAATTATGCCATCCCTAAAGCTTGCCTGCTCACGTGAAGAAACAGTTATATTGGCAAATGGAAGAAAGATTCGGTACGCACAAAGAACCTGACATAATTCTTTTTCGTGAACGTCACGAGGATTTATTTTGTCGTTGTTGATTATAGGTCTTAATCGTGGACAGGATATGGACATTTCTCCATGTGGATATTTTCTTTGCAAATAATAAACATGAAGAGCAGTTGCAAGAGCATCTTTCCTGAAATCATCAAGACCTAAAAGTGCAGAAAAACCTACACCTCTCATTCCTCCCATAAGAGCACGTTCCTGAGCTTCAAAACGATAAGGCCAGACTCTTTTGTGACCCATAAGATGAAGCGTTTCATATGTGTCAGGATTATAGGTTTCTTGAAAAACTGTTACATAGTCAGCGCCGCAACTGTGAAGGTATTCGTATTCGTTCACATTTACCGGGTAAATTTCAAGACCGACATTTCTAAAATACTTAGAAGCAAGCTTACAAGCTTCGCCAATATATTTTACATCGCTCATGGCACGGCTTTCTCCGGTAAGCATAAGAATTTCTTCAATTCCTGAATTTGCAATAACCGCCATTTCAGCTTCTATTTCTTCAAAGGTAAGCTTCTTGCGGTTAATCTTGTTATAGCAGTTAAATCCGCAATATACGCAGTAATTTTCACAGTAGTTTGCTATATAAAGTGGAGTGAAAATATAGACACTGCTTCCGAAATGATTTCTTGTTTCTCTTTGGGCAAGTCTTGCCATATCCTCGAGAAAGGGAGCAGCAGACGGAGAAAGGAGAGTTTTAAAGTCTTCAACAGAACAGCTTTCTCCTGATTTTAATCTTGATATGACGTTTGTGACGTCAGCTTTGCTATATGTGGTGTAATCATAAGCGTTTACTGTTTTCATAACTTTATCTTTTATGTCGCTTTCTATCCTGTCCATCCCTTCCATATATTCCATATGATTTGTTCTGCAAGAAGGGTCTGTTTCGATAGCATGTTTTTTGGCAAGCGCCTCGGGCGATAAACTTTGATTGTCTATAATAAAATTATTTTCATTCATAATAAACCTCTGGTGATAGTGAATTATTAAATATTAATCATGCAAAAATCCGGTAAGAGGGTCTGATGCTGATGCACCACGTGCAAGAACACGACCTAAGCCTGAAAGATATGCCTGTCTGCCTGCGATAATTGCATTTTTAAATGCGTAAGCCATTGCAGGTATGTTTCCGGCTGTAGCAATAGCTGTATTTGCCATTATAGCGGCAGCACCCATTTCCATAGCTTCACATGCCTGAGAAGGACGACCAATACCTGCGTCTACAATAATTGGTAAATCTATTTCATCAACAAGTATCTGAATAAATTCTTTTGTTGCAAGACCTTTATTGGAGCCTATAGGGGATGCCAAAGGCATAATACATGCAGCACCTGCATTTACAAGGTCACGAGCACTGTACAAGTCAGGGTACATATAAGGCATGACAACAAAACCCTCTTTGGCAAGCATTTCGGTAGCCCTTATGGTTTCCTGATTATCAGGTAAGAGATATTTGGAATCTCTCATAATTTCGACCTTTACAAAATCACCGCATCCAAGAGCTCTTGCAAGCTTTGCAATTCTAACAGCCTCTTCGGCAGTTCTGGCACCGGATGTATTAGGAAGCAGGGTTACACCCTTTGGTATAAAATCTAAAATGTTCTCCTCGTCTTTTGTGTTGGCACGACGGAGTGCCAAGGTTATTATCTCTGCACCCGCATCTTCAACGGCTGCATTTATGAGATTTACATCATATTTTCCTGAACCAAGAATGAATCTTGATTTAAATGTATGACCACCTAAAATAAATGGATCATTTGCTGCATCATATTTTTGCATAATTATTCTCCGTTTCTTTTATATATTAAGGTAAAAAAGTTATATTTTATATGTTCGTGGTAATAAAGAAAAAGCTTTGTTTCATACGTCCAGAAATGCAAGAACATACAAAAAGCATTTTTATATTGGGTTGTTCAATTAATCAGCCTCCACCAACAAAGCTTAAAACTTCTACGGTATCGCCATCCTTAATCAAATATGTGTCAAAGCCGTCTCGAGGAATGATTTCCTCGTTGATTTCAACAACAACCTTTAAGGATTCATAATTTTCTTCTTTGAGCATGTTACTTATTGTGCTGTTGTTGTAGTTATTGTTTTTTTCACCATTTAAATATATCATTTTAATCCTTTCCTTGCGTTGGCAAATGATGTTTTCTTAATTTATTTAGTATCGTGTATATGCAAAAAAAAAGACCACAAGAAAAACCACACCCGAGGTGGTGTGCCCCTTCATGCGACCTAAGTAACACTCTGCCTATAATTATAATGAAAAGCGGTATTCTGTCAAGTGAAATCTGATAGCGGTAATGATATTCGATAGCGGTAGTGGTATTCGATAGTAACAGTGGTATTAATATTGGAATAGGTAGTGAAATATATGGTAATATGCTTGATGATAAAAAGTTGCCAATGAGCAATTATATTGCAAGCTTGGGATTTCAATATGAACAAAGCGGTGGCTATATGATTTTTGGTGCATCAGCTGTATATAATTTTGAATTGCATACATAGATTTTATAATGAACAAAGCGGTGACTTATTTGATTACAGGTACCTTAGCAGTATAGGATTTTGAATTATAAACATAGATTTTATAATGAACAAAGCGGTGGCTATATGATTTTTGGTACCTTAGCGTAAGGATTCACAATTACTCAGATTCCCATAGATACAGCAGGGGGATTTGCACAAGGATGTGCAAATCAGGGACAATCGAGCATGGATGCGAGTTTGTCCCGCCCCGTACACAAACCATACTTTTCCCGGGAATCTGTTAGTAATTCGAATCCGTTCGTGTAGTACCAAAAATCAAATAAGCCACCGCTTGTTCATATAACAATCCTATTAACAATTCGAATCCGTTTGCACAGTACCCAAAAATCATATACGTCACCGCTTGTTCATATAACCCCCTATCTCAAATCAAAATCCATATATTCACAACCCAAAAACCATATAAGCCACCACATGTTCATAAAACCCCCCTATCTCCAAACATAATCCCTACACTCACAAACTCAAAATCATATAAGTCACCAACGTCACCAACGTGACTAAATTTACGTCTTGACTCTTTATAAAACTAATGCTAATCTAATTTCAAAGCATAGTTTCATTAAAGGCAAAGCTTATTGCTTTGTATTCTCAGATAACAACATATCTATCAAATTCTTGAAAATTCATGCTTTTAAATTTCAATTCTAATTTAAAATGCAGGAGTTTACAGGAAACGTTAAATGTTTGTGAAGCTTGCTTACACAAGGACACATGGTCATGGTTTTGAATGTATTCTCCTGCCATACGACAAAGGAGGAAAATATGTCAAACCGCGAATACAAAAGTGATGTTTTCAGCATGCTGCTTGAAGACAAGGCAAGGGCACTTGAGGTTTACAACGCAGTTGCAGGAACAGATTATG
>CALZHV010000098.1 GCA_945787485.1 uncultured Lachnospiraceae bacterium | reverse complement strand
GTGCATGTTTACATGCAACGAACCAAGACATAATGCTTCGGCATAGGGCGCATAATGCGACCGAGACGAGCGAAGCGAAGGCGAGGTACGCAAAATGAAGCGCACGGCGAAGAAAGGAGCTTTTTATGAAAGGAATAATCTTAGCAGGTGGTTCGGGAACAAGACTCTATCCACTTACAAAAGCAGTATCAAAGCAGATAATGCCTGTGTATGATAAACCAATGATATATTATCCATTGTCAACCCTTATGTTAGCAGGTATTCGTGAAGTATTGATTATTTCAACTCCAAGAGATTTACCTGTATTTAAGGAACTGTTTGGAACAGGAGAACAACTTGGTATGAAATTTGAATATGCTGTTCAAGAGGTTCCAAGAGGACTTGCAGACGCATTTATAATCGGAGAAGAATTTATAGGCAATGACAGTGTGGCACTTGTATTAGGAGATAATATTTTCTATGGACAAAGCTTTTCGAGAGTATTGAGGAATGCTGCTTCAAGAGAAAAAGGAGCAACTATTTTCGGATACTACGTTAAGGATCCAAGAGAATATGGTGTAGTTGAATTCGATGAAAACGGAAAAGCTCTTTCGATAGAGGAAAAACCGGAAAATACAAAATCAAATTATGCTGTACCGGGCTTGTATTTCTATGATAATGATGTAGTAGAAATTGCAAAAAATGTAAAGCCATCAGCAAGAGGCGAAATAGAAATAACAAGCATTAACAACGAGTACCTCAAAAGAGGAACACTTATGGTTGAAACACTGGGAAGAGGATTTGCATGGCTTGATACAGGAAATCATGACATGCTTCTTGATGCTGCGGATTTTGTGGCGGCATTCCAGAAGAGACAGGGAATGTACATTTCGTGTATAGAAGAGATAGCATTTCGCAAGGGATTTATAACAAGAGAGCAATTGCTTGAATTGGCAGAGCCACTAATGAAAACTGCCTATGGACAATATCTTGTTGATGTAGCAAATGGATTATAAAAAATAAGCGGACTTGTCCGCTTATTTTTTTGTGGATTATTCACAAAAATCACTCTCGAAACCCATAATTATTGCCAATATATTTTGTGTATATTATAATTTGTTTATAATTTTTCGTATTGAGGAGGGACTAATATGAACAGTAAATGGAAAGACAAAATTGCAAGACTCATAGCTGTCGTAATGGTATTTGCTATGATACCTGTCATGTCACCTGCAAGTCTCAATGTTTCTTATGCAAAACCTTTAGATGATGCTATAGAAACAACGGAAACTGTTGATGAAACAGAAGAAATATTCGAAGAAACAACAGAAGAGGTAACTGAAGTAACCGAAGCAACGGAGGTAACTGAAGCAACAGAAGAAGCAACAGAAGAAGCGACAGAAGACGAAACAGCTAAATCAACTGTAATAGATAAAGGTATATTAGAAAATCCAATATATAAAGATATACATTTTGAGGATGGATTTGATGCATATACGAATGATACGGAAGTTGAGAATGTAAAAGCTGTATCTTTAAATGATGCCGTATCCGAAATAAGGAAACAATTAGTTTCCAGAACAAATTCTTTTACATTGGAAATTCAATCTGATACAGATGTTGATGCGGTTGAATTATTAGAAAAGTCATTTGAACATACAGGAGTTGGCAATGAAGGTGATTATATAAGATATAATTATCGCCAGGCAATGTATGAAACAACAAAAACCACTACGGATAATGGAGTATCTGTTTATACTATAGTTTATACTGTAGTATATATGACAACTGCATCACAGGAAAATGAAGCAACTCAATGTCTCAATAGTATTTTATCAGAGTTAAAGCTTTCAGATAAAACAGATGTTGATAAAATAATTAGTATTTACAATTATATTTGTGAAAATGTAACTTATGATTATGATGGATTAGAGGATGAAACCGATATTCTTAAATATTCTTCATACGGAGCAATAGTTGAGAAAAATTGTGTATGTCAGGGATATGCAACAATGTTTTATCGTATGTGCCTTGAGGCAGGAATAGACGCAAGAGTTATTACAGGACAATCCCGCGGTGAAAATCATGCATGGAATATAGTTAAAATAGGTGATAAATACTATAATGTGGATTCAACATGGGATGCAGGCTGTTTTGAATATTCATTTTTCCTGAAATGCGACGGCGATTTTGCTGATCATGCAGATGAAGATCCTGATAAAACAGCAGAATATACCAGAGCTGACAGCAGCTATGAATTCCAAAAAGAAAATAATCAAAATGAGCAATTTAAATATGAAATTTATCAAAACAGAATTAATATTTTAAATTACATCGGAACAGACAAAGAGGTTGTTGTTCCGGCATCAATTGAAGGTTATCCTGTGTATTCAATTGCAAGTCATGCATTTGATGATGACAATAATATAGAAAAAATAACAATAGAAGAAGGCATAAAAGTAATAGGGGAATATGCTGTTTCATGTTGCAGAAACTTAAAGGAGATTAATTTGCCGGCATCTGTAGTAAATATGTCCCAGTTCTTTGATTCTCTTGAACAATTGGAAACAGTAACTATGCCGGATGATGGAAAATATTATTGTGTAATCGATAATGTATTGTTTACAAAAGATATGAAGACATTAGTTTTATATCCTGCAAAAAAACAGGATACAAGCTATATAATCCCATCTGGTGTTGTTAATATTGGTTTGGGAGCATTTTCATATCAAGCATATTTACAAAAGCTTGATATGCCTGATAGCTTGAAAAACATAGGATATTGGGCATTTATGCATTGTACAAAGCTTGAGGAAATTAATTTTTCTGAGAATTGCGAAAGCATTGGTCAATATGCATTTCATTATTGTGGTATAAAGAGAATTGAACTGGCTAAATCACCGGATGTATTTATAATGGATGGCAGTACCATACCTCAATTAGAATATATTGAGCTTATGGATGCCGGTGTTTATTTTAGCGAAAATGGTATGTTGTATACCAGAGACGAAAATGAAGATGTAATGTTGGTTAGAATACCGGATGCGATGAGCGGCGATATTGTTATTTCAGAAGATACAAAATATATTATTAATTATGCAATATTGGATGCATCAAATATCGATAGTATATTATTGCCTGTAGGATTAGCATCAATATGGAAATATAATTTTGAGACAACCAAAGATGAATTTGTAATAAAGGGTTATAAGAATACATATGCTGAAAGCTATGCAAAAGAAAAGAATTTTTTGTTTGAATCTTTCGGTGAAGCAGAAATAACAGTAATTGACAGTGGAGCAGTAACAGATACAATTACATGGCAATTGACAAGCGATTATAAGCTTACAATTTCAGGGGAAGGCGAAATGCCTGATTATGCAAAAATTGGTGATGAATTAAATATGGAGGAACTTGATACGATTCCATGGTCCGGTTATAGAAATGTTATAAACGGAATAAAGATTGAAGAGGGAATTACAAAAATAGGATTTGCCAATTTTGCATGCTGCCAGTCAAACTGTAGTGTAGACATGCCGAACAGTCTGGTTGAAATATCTCCTTTGGCATTCTGGCAAAATAATAAGCTTTCGTCAATTAATATATCTGATTCTGTTAAAATAATCGGACATCATGCATTTGAATTAACAGAAGAATGTGAAGAAGTCTATATTCCTGCAGGTGTTGAGGAAATTGGTCAAGGCGCTTTTAATATGCAGGTTAACTCAAAATTAATAAGAATCAATGTTGACGAAAACAATCAATATTTCAAAAGTGTAGATGGTGCCTTACTTAGCAAGGACGGAAAGATATTATATTGCGTACCTAGATATATTGAAACTGCTGATACCGGTTATAGAAGGGATACATATTGTGTTCCGGATGGTGTAGAGACAATAAAAGCAGAGGCTATTTCTGAATTAAAGGTTACAGAGCTTGTATTACCGGATTCTGTAACATGTATAGAAGATAATGCATTATTATGTCAGGAAGTATACAGACTGAAATTTGGCAAAGGCCTGACAATTCATGATTTTAAGTTTAGTCTTCCTGTTGTAAAGGAAGTATATGTTCCAAATACTTTAAAATTAATTAGCTCTTCAACTTATTTTGATGGACTTGTGGCTATATTCTATGAAGGTACGGAAGAGGAATATGCAAATATTAAGGTTAATAATGATAATGTAAAATGGAAAGCAGCTAATGTTTATTACAATTCAAATGGTGATGAACATGAATATGGCGAGTCATTCGTTGCGCTTGAGCCTACATGTGAAGAAGAAGGAATATTAAGAAGCGTATGTGTAAATGATGGCATTGAAAAGGACGTTGCCATACCTGCATTAGGTCATGATTATTGTAATGATAGAGTTGTAAAGGCAACTGCGACAAAGGATGGAAAGATAATACAAACCTGTTCAAGATGTGGAAAAGAGACTTTAAAAAGAAATATTTACAAGGCATCAAGTATATCTCTTGCAGCAACAGAATATGTATACACCGGAAAAGAAATTAAGCCTGCAGTAACAGTGAAAAACAGCAAGGGATATGTTATCTCAACAAACCATTATTCGGTTCAATATACAAATAATATAAAAGCCGGAAAAGCAACTGTTACAATTACATTTAAAGGTTATTATACCGGAAAGGTAACAAAGTCATTTGTTATTAATCCAAAGGGAACATCTATAAGAAGTCTTACACCACGCTCTAAATCGATAAGAATAGAGTGGTACAGACAGGATGTTCAAACATCATGTTACTACATTATGTATTCTACAAAGAGTGATTTCAGTAATGCAAAAGCAGTAAGCGTTCCGGCAGGAAAGGTTGCATGTACAATATCAAATCTTAAGAGTGGACAGAAATACTACTTTAAGATTAGAACAGAAAGAAGATATATAAAAACATCAGGTGAAATAGTAAAATACAAGTCAAAGTGGTCAAAGGTTGTAAGCGCTAAAGCAAAATAACCTTACACAAAGAGAATGGCTACACACTAAAGTGTGTAGCCATTTTTAATAAGCAATTCTCTTGCTGTATCAATTGAATCAGTACCGGATTTGTTCTTTACAGGTGCAAATTCCTTTTCTCTTTCAACTTCAAAAACAAGACAATCATCCATTTCATGAATCAAATCAAGTGCTAATGTTTCGTATTTCAGACCATTAGGCTGTTCAGGTTTTATAAGAAGTCCGTCGTCATTTACATATGGAATAACTTTTTTTGCAATATGAAGAGGCATCTTTATATCTAAAGTTTCCTTAAGTCTGTTTATAGGGAAGAGATAATTAAGAATCACTCCATAACCATAAGCAAGACTTCCGTCCTCGTTTGTCTGGTGCATCATTTCATCAGAAAGCTCATAGTATTCTATAATGTGAGGTTTGCCATTTTGTAAACAGATTGCGCCAACACGCTCTTCCGGAGTTGCCTTTCTTACTACCTTTGAACCGCACATTTTATTGCACGAAATAGTTGCACCGAGAAAAACAGGATCGGCGATACGCTGAAGAACATTGTCAACAGCAAAGACATTAATCCATTTAATCGGAGTATCAAATATATGGTCTAAAATGCCACATCTGTGCATTGAACTAAACCAGCCTCCGTTTCCGTTAGGCGCCATGGCAATCGAGGATTTGGAATTCAAAAGAATTTTGCCGTTTAAATCCGTGCAAGGATTTAATTCCTGTACAAAAAAGTGAATGAAGTCACTGTTATATCCAAAATAATTGTGTTCTCTGAAAAAATTAGTTGTATCATCATAATTGATATCACTGGTCATTACATACATATGAATCCATGTATCACATTTTTTTACAACATCAAGTGTATGTTCAATAAGCAACTGAAAAATAAAAAGTTCATTTTCTATCCCCATATTAAATGAACCCTTTGGTTTCTCGTATCCAAGCCTTGTACCCTGACCACCGGCAAGCACTAAAAGACATAACTCGCCGCGTTTAATAGCTTCAATTCCTATTTTTTCAAATTCATACCTTGACTTTTCGATTTCATCAACAGATAACGCTGTTATTGGCTCAATCACACTGTCTTTATCTGAAATGTGAGTTGATGAATCTTTGTTAAATGACCAATCAATAGAATTGATTTGAGTGATAAGATTAGCTTTCTCTTCAGATGAAAGCTCGTCATAAAATTTAAGAAGCTGAACTTGTCCATGCTCGGCAAGGAGTTTCTTAACTTTCTCCATTGTTTTTCCCCCTAAGTTTTTTCTTTATTTGTAGTGTATCCTTAAATACCTTTATTATAAGTGGTATTGTAATTCGGGATTTTTCCTTTCTGTCTCGTAAAAAAACAAGTTTAATAGGCATTTCAATTATTTTATATCCCTTACTTGCGGCTGTTGCGAGTATTTCGATATCAAATGCAAAGCCTGTAGTGGAAAGATTCTCGCAAATTGATTTTATTACCGGTGCTTTAAATAATTTGATGCCGGTCTGTGTGTCTTTAAGATTTAACTTAAATAAAACCTTTAAAATTATGAAATAACCAACGCTCAAAATTCTGCGGGTAATAGGATAATCAAGCTTTGAATCCTTATGAAGCTTGGAGCCTATTGCGATATCGGCTCCGGTTTTATTAATTGCCTTTAAAAATCCTTTTAACATTGAAGGATTTAATTCAAGATCGGAATCAAGAAATGCAATAAATTCGCCTTCTGAAGCTTTGACACCTTGAACAATAGCGTAGCCTTTGCCCTTATTCGACTCATAAGATATAAATTTAATATGAGAATCTTGATTTGCGGCATTTTTCATACCGACATTAGTATTGTCAGAACTTCCGTCGTCGACTGCAATTATTTCATAATTTTTTACAAATTTAGAAATAGTTTCTGATGTTTTAAGCAGATTTGCTTCTATATGTGCTCCTTCATTGTAAGCTGGCATTACTACGGAAAGGTACATTTGTTTGTTAGTATTATTATGATCCATTTTCATACCTCTTAATTTGCCGAATGCATAATAGCATTCAAGACACTATTAAAAAATAGTTTATCATATTGCAAATCTAAATACAACAAAACATTGAATATAAAGCATTATAAAATAATTTTTTATTTGTTGTATATACTATTTTACATAAATTATACGCAAAAATAATTTTTAATATTTTATTAATATTCGAATAATGTAATTTTTTAGGTTGTATTTTTAAGTTCTATAATGTATAGTAGACAGATAGGCAAATAAGCTAAATTATATTTACCATGTAAAGAAATGAACAAAATAGGAGTTGAAAAAATGAGTAAGGAACAAAATAATAAGAAGAATTCTAATCCTGATAGTTCAAGACGTACAGATTCAAAGGCTGGTGTAAGAGCATCAGGTAAGAAAAAAATACATCCTAATGTAAAATGGGCTATAGCACTTGTAGTTGAAATTATTATACTTGCTTTGTTAGGTGCGGGATATGCAACATTATACGTTAATAAGAAAGTTGACCAGTTACAGGTTGTAGAAATTAAACACGAAGATCTGGCAATAAATGAAGGTGCCAATGAATCGCAGAAGGAATATACGACAATTGCTTTATTTGGTATAGATGCACGAAGTACAAGCTCTATGGCAGAGGGTAACAGAAGTGACTCAATAATGATTGCAAGTATAAATAATAAAACAAAGGAAGTTAAGATTGCTTCAGTTTACAGAGACAGTTTGCTTGAGATTCAAGATGGCAGCGGAATGACTTCAAAGGTTA
>CALZHV010000097.1 GCA_945787485.1 uncultured Lachnospiraceae bacterium | reverse complement strand
TTGCACATATTATAAGTTACATAATACAAAAAGTAAAGCATTTATTTAGAATATTTCCTGATTCCGTTAATAGCATACGATATCATCATAAATAAAGCTCTTGCTTTTCCATATCCTGCATATATATATGTATAATATGTCATTTTGGCAGATTTTATTTTGTTTCCGGATTTTGATTTCCTGTTTACCCTGTAATAAACAAGCGGTTTATCAACACCGATTGCATAATCATAATCTTTGAGCACCATAAGCCATGCGAGGTAATCTTCGTGAGCCTGCGTATTTTTCATCGGATACTTAAGTATCACATCTCGCCTTGCCACAACAGAAGAGCAGTTAATCCAATTTGTTTTTTCAAGCTTCCTTAATGTAATAACCTCCGGTGTTCCTATATATTTACCAAGCATGCGCCCTTTGTTATTAAACAGCAGTCTTCCGGTATTACAAAGCACGGCATCACTCTTTTTTATAGCTTCCATCTGAAGTCTAAGCTTATCCCTGTGCCAGAAATCATCTGCATCAAGAAAGGCAATATATTCTCCCTGCGCAAGCTGTACACCTTTATTTCTCGATATGGCAACACCTTTATTTTTGGTGCTTCTGTATATTTTTACAACTGTATCATACAAGCTTCCCTTCCAAATCAGAAAAAGTTCATCCAATCCCGAAGGCACAATAGCGTTTTCAACATCAGTCAAATCATCTGCTGACATAAAATTGCCAATAAGATATTCTATCGTTTTATCGGTTGAAGCATCATCTATTATTATTATTTCTTTATCCTGATACTTTTGCAGCAAAGCACTGTAAACTGCTTCAATAATGCACTTTTTCGCATTATATGCAGGTATTATTATTGAAACCATCTCTAACCTCTGTTTTTTCTTTTTCTGTACAACTTATAAATTGTTTTAAACAATCTGTTTGATCTTTCGACAGAAATATTAATATTTCTTGTTCTGATATATTCATTATATCTAAGCTTCATGTAAACATCCTTAAGCCTTATAGGTGGTGCAAATTCTCTGCACTTTCCGTTTACCGATACCGAATCAATCATTTTTGCAAGTACATTTACATAAACTTTCGCTTTATTATTTTTCCTGTAATGTGAGATTCCAAATTGTGATAACGCAAAATAAAACATTTCTTCGTTAACCATGTCCATATCGCACATTTGTCTTGTAAACATAAAAAGTCCTTTTTCAATTGCTTTTTGCAATGCTTTATTACAAAACTCATTTTCTTCTATCACAGGCTCTACAATACCATTATTGTCTCTGTATTCGGATATTGTCTTATATGGTGTGTTTGCAAAAACTGCTTCTACCATAATGAGAGAGCCCGTATCATTAGACATATTATATCTTATATTTGTTTCATCACTAAAATAAATACTTCTAATATAATAAAACTCGTTTGTTGCATTTGTATTTATCTCCCTAAGCAAACGTCCCAGGCACTCCTGCGTATAGCCGCGTCCCCAATATTCCACAAAAGCATACTTTTCCGTAAAATCAATCTGCTGCTTCAGATACTTCAATACTATCGGTCTTTGTTCTTTTGATTTTTCAAGGACAAAGCTTCTGTATGCTTCGGAATTTTTAAGAGTTTCACGTATTTTCTTTAATTCATCAGATTTAATATATTTTATACTTTTTACATAATTAAGCTCAGGCAGTATTTCATCAAATTGTTTTTCATCCAGCAAAAGTGCACCAAGCAATGACGAAAAATCACTTATGTCTGCAAACTGGCCATGCGCTTCAAAAAAATCTTTATCAATATCTTCCACAAAAGATGGTATTCTCCATAATTTTCTGGAACCGTAAATATATTTTGTTTTAATATTAAGCTTTTTATTATTTATTATTTCGTCTGCAATAAGCTTTAAAAGATGTCCGTCTCTTGAAATGAAATATAATGTATCAAGTTCTTTCTTTACTGCATCATCTATCACCCACGCTACATACGGAACAAGCCATGACGACACATTGTTTATTGTTATATCCCAGTAATTACTGTTTATATCGTTATATTCTTTATCTGTTCTTGTAAGCTCTTTAAGCCGCCTCATAATCGCAGCACAGCAATATGCATCATATGTGAAATTTGCGGTCAGATATTGTTGCTCATATTTTTCCCAATTAAGCTTATTTACCTGTTTACACAAAATACCGAGTTGTTCAGGCTGCTTTTGGTCGGCATTTGGATTGTCGCCTGTGTGAATCCATTCTGTATAATCATATTTGTCTAAATCATTAAACACATCCAGATATAACTGTTTTGTTGTTTTCTGACTTCCCAATTCCGAAGACACATAAAGCGGAACCTCGTCAAATTCCGGTTCAATTTTGTGAATAAGCTTAGCAATAAAATCCTTTGGAAGATACATATCACTAATAAATACAACCTTATCTCCATCGGCAATATGATTTTTTATTTCTTCTGCAATGTCCGTGTTCAAAACCGCAGCTTTATATTCAGCCTCAAGCTCCCACTGTTTCAGTAATTCAATCTGTTTTTTTGAAAGCTTATAAAGACTTTCCATTCTTTCAAAAATCTGATCAAATGTAATTTCCGTTCTTGCATCTTTTCGCACATGAAGACTTTTTTTAACATATTCCCTTGCATTTGCTTCACTTCCCATTCGTACATATCTGTACTTTGCCTTTACAAACTCCGGAAAATTTTCCTGTGACATATTCATTTTTTGAGATACATATGCAAATATTCCGACAGGGCTTAAGCATTTTCTGTTCAATATGGTATCAAATATATCATAGCTGTATAAAATCTTATCTTCGACAGGCATTACCTTGTGTTGCATTGCCTTATCATATATATTCTCGCAGGAATTCTCGTCATATGACCAGAAAAGCTTTTTTATCTCTTCCCTTTTTTTTATTTCATCATTATCAATGTATGCTTTGTCAATAGATGCTGCGTTATTATCTTCTTTACAATTTACAGATTTTTTCTCCAACGCTTCAAGCAGCATATCAAAATTATCACACATGTCACCACATGTCATTTCTTTGACATCAAATACAAAATCTCTCAGATTTTCCTTGTCGTCAATGTCAAACATATACCTTATATAATGTGGCACACCTGCCGCTAAAAGGTCATAAAAAATAGATGAATAATCAATGATAGCTATATCTATGCAATCAAAGATTTCATAAATATCCAACATATTATCCCAAAATAATATATTTTTACAATTGCTGTATTTTTCCTTTGCTGCAACGTATTTACTGTCATTTATCATCTGCGGATGTAACTTCATAATAAGAAGAATGTCATTTTTTTCTAACACATTAATCAATCTGTCCATATCCGGTATTGCACTTCCGAAGAAATCAATCTGATTTCCATCCCTGTATGTCGGACAATACATGGCAATTTTCGTTTCATCCGAGAGACCTTTTTTCTTTTTTATGTCGTGGTCAAAGCTACAAACCCAGTCCATTTTCTGACAACACGGATAGCCTGCTCTTACAAGCTGATTTTCTGAAAGTCCGCACTGTTTAATAAAATGCTCTTCCATAAGCTCAGATGTAACAAGAAAAAGCTGTGACTGCTTGTAAAATTTATTGTTTTGAATATATTTTTTTATTATTCGTTCTCTTAAGAATCCAAAATTTACTTTTTGTTCTACTGTTTTGCAGCCTACACCATGCCACAAATTAAGCATGGTTATTCCCAAAAGCTCAGGCTGAATAATTTCTTTTACCTGATTAACCACGTAAACGCCTGCTTTTTTCATATAACTTTTACCGGCAGGCGATTTAAAAAGATAAGCTTCATATCCAAGCCCTCTTATATATTTAGTTGTAGCAAAGTCATAAGTCAGCCATACTCCTTTTACGTCAGGATGCTTTTTCATCATATACAAAAACATCCATTTAGGATTACCGCTGAAACTTGAGCCTGCGTTATAAATCCATAAGTTTTTATTGCGCTCCATCAAACGCTCCTTAGCATAAATATAATAAACATTTAATTTATGTAACTATTGTATTATTTCAAGCATTACATCAATTATTTAATCAATCTCTCATGCATTTCATCATTTTTACAATTATCACATCAGTTTCTCAACAATTCCAACAGCCTCTTAGTTGCATTACCGTCACAACTACCCATATACTTTCTTCTGAATGCTTTCATTTTATTACTATCAAAAACCCTTGAATTAATATTCTGAGCCAAATCAACCAACGTATAGCATATTGGTCCCGGCATGTCATTGTAGTCAATATATAAGCCTCTTTTTTCTATATATTCATCTAAATCATATGCATAAAAGTATGCAGGTTTATCAAGCAATGAATATTCAAAAATCAAAGAGGAATAATCTGTGACAAGAGCATCACAAATGCCCATTGCATATTCAATCTTTATGCTGTCAGTTATATCAAACATAAAGCCATCGTCTTCAAAGTCACTACGTTTGCCCGAAAAAACCGGATGATATTTGCACAAAACAATATATTCATCTCCGAGAGCTTCCTTCAGATATTTTGTATCAAACTTTTTAGTCATAACTGATGCTTCTATATGATTTCTGTAGGTTGGTGCATACAGAATGATTTTCTTGTTTTCATCAATATGATGTTCCTTATAAAAATTTCTCCTGATAACTTCACATCTTTTCTTGTATTTATCCTGGAAAAACAGGTCAGTTCTTGGTACACCGATAGCTTTAATCTTATTCTTTTGCAATCCCGTTGACGTTGCATAATAATCAATCACATTTTCTGAGCTTACGGTAAATATGTCTTCACGACCATAATATTTTTCTGTTGCATCATAGCACAATCCAAACTTTTTAAGCGCACCACAACCATGCCATGTCTGTACAAGCTTTGTCTTTTTTCTAATCGGAAGTGCGGCTATAACATTAGAGCAGTCATCTATAAATATGTATTTTGCTCTTGCCATCAATTTAACAAGCTTTTTACATCTCTTATAATACTCAATATGTCCCTTTTCTCCCATTTCCAGAAAGTAAGTCTTGATTTTTACATCAGGATATTTTGCTCGCAAATAATGAATAATACCTCTGTAATTTGAAGATATTTCTTTGCCTCTTATTTCTACAAACAAAGCAGTATTTTCAACCGGCAAAACACAGCTTTTAACATATACAAACGGTAAAATATAATTTACACACAGACCTTTAATCTTTTTTGCAATAACTCTTTTTGTTTTAAACATCGTCCTTCCGATTGTCCTGTTTATTGCTTTCTTAACTATTTTAAACATATAATCGCCTCTTTTTTGCATTTTGTTAAGCACGTCGAATATAATATGGTCTGATATCAATATAATTTCAGATATGCCATATCAATATCAAGCCTTAAGAATTAATATATTCTATGATTCTTTTTGTAGCTTTACCATCACATGAATTCATATATTTATTTTTAAACCACTGTCGTTTGACCTTATACGGATCCTCCTTGATACCTTTTGCTATCTTGGAAGACCTTATAAGTGCAATTCTAAGCTTATGGTAGCAGGTTTCTTTATCAGCTTCATTTCCTATTATCGGTCCCGGCAATGTTTTGTAATCCAAATAAAATCCTCTTTGAGCACTGTAAATTTTTATGTCAGGTGCAAAAAATATTATTGGTCTGTCAAGCAGTAAATAATCAAAAAAAACTGATGAATAATCTGTTATAAGCACATCTGCCATAATCATAAGCTCCTGCGCAACCATACTGTTTTTCTTAACATGCGGATGAGTGCTATCGATAATATAACATGTATCGGCTATTTTTTCATCTTTTTTAAGCTGTTGTATATAACGCCTTCCACAGACAGATGCATGTCCGGCATTGCCTCTGAAAGTAGGTGCCCAAAGCACAATTGTTTTTCCTATTGCATCAGGATATTTCCTTAAAAAATCGTGTCTTATATTGTTTTTATCTGACTTGTCGAAAAGAAAGTCTGTCCAGCTTGTTCCGGTCGGAATTATCTGTTCGTAGCTTTTGTACATTGCCTGAGCAAAATATGGTACACAGGCGCTGCTGCTCACCGTTACCATATCGTAATTTTTATATACATCACCATAATAGTTTTTCGGAATATCGTCCTTCGCATCATGTCCAAACTTTTTAAATGCTCCGCTTCCATGCCATATCTGAATTACTTTTGTTTCTTCTCTTTTTCTGCATGATGCTACAGGGAGAAAATTGTCGCATATAAAAACAGCCTCACTGCATGCATATATTGTCATAAAGTCTATCATCTTAAAAAAAGAATTTATTGTGGAAACACTTTTGATGTCAAAAAAGAATTCAACAACATTGTAACCCTCATCATAAAGTTCTTCTTTTAGCTTTTTCATATGATAAGGACAGTTATCATGATGCATATCGGCAAGTACCACCTGTTTTTCTTTTATTTTTTTAAATCTGTTCAAATTATAAACAAATGGTAATACAATGTGCTGCATAAGCATTTTTATACAATTTTTAGTATTTTTAACTGACTTCATCACTTAACCGATTCCTCATATACAGCAACAACCTCATCAAGCTCGCCGAACATTTTCATATGGCCTTTTTCCAAAATCATTGCTTTATTACAAATTCTTTTTACCTGCTCTATATTATGTGATACAAACAATACAGTTACCCCTGAATCAATCATATCAATAATTTTCTTCTCGCTTTTTTTCTTAAATTTTGCATCTCCGACAGAAAGTATCTCATCCAGAATAAGAATATCAGGATTTATTACCGTTGCTATTGAAAAGCCGAGTCTTGCTCTCATTCCTGACGAATAATTCTTAAGCGGTACATCAATAAATTCTCCAAGCTCTGCAAATTCAACTATTTCATCATATTTTTCTTCCATGTATTTTCTTGAATGTCCAAGAATTGCCCCATATAAAAAGATATTTTCTCTGCCTGTATATTGCATGTCAAATCCGGCTCCAAGCTCTATAAGCGGTGCAATGACCCCTTCCTTTGTAACCGTTCCCGTAGTAGGTTTAAACACACCGGCTATTACCTTCATAAGAGTTGATTTTCCTGCTCCGTTAAGTCCAAGTATTGCAATCCGTTCTCCTTTTTCTACATCGAAGCTTATATCTTGAAGTGCCCAGAATTCGTTATGTTCTATTTCTCTTTTCATTAGTTTGATAAAGTATTCTTTCAGGCTGTCAAGCTTTTCTTTGCTTAAATTAAACCTCATTCCTACACTATCAACTTTTATTACTTTTTGCATTTATATTTCCTCCGGATAATAAAGCTACAGATATAATATAAATTTATTTTGATTTTTTTCAAAAACAATGCTTCCGATTATCAAGGTTATCAAAGCTGCGCAGCCGGAAAATGTCATCATTTTTACATCCATCATTTCTCCAAAAACACAGCTTCTGAAATTATCAATAATGCAAAATAGCGGATTATATTTCAAAAGCCAGGACACGTTGCTGTCCAATATCTTGTCCGGGTAATAAAAAATCGCACTTGCGTACATTATTAGCATCAAAGCAATATTCCAAAGATACTCCAAATCCCTGAAAAAAGAGCCGAGTGTAGCAAGGAGCATACCAATACCCACCGAAAAAACAAATAAAATAGCAAGTGGAACTATGGATAAAAGTACATAAAATGTAGGATAAACCCCAAGCACCACAGCCACTGCCGCAAGAACAACAATTGATACCAAAAACAAAATATAATTAAAGGTTACACTTGAAACAGGAAAAAGAAATTTCGGGATATAAACCTTTTTTA
>CALZHV010000096.1 GCA_945787485.1 uncultured Lachnospiraceae bacterium | reverse complement strand
CGGAGTTCTTGCAATGGGACCCGAATATTTGATTTTGGATGAACCTACGGCAGGTCTTGATCCTGAAGGAAAAAAACAAATGCTTAACATTATTGCCCGTCTGAATAATGAAGCAGGAATAACTATTGTCGTTGTTAGTCATGCTGCTGAAGAAATAGCAAAATATGCTAAGCATATAATATTTGTGAATGATGGCAGTATAGGATTGTGTGGCAACCCTGAAGATGTCTTTTTGGAAATGTGTAAAAATGGATATGAGCTTTATACACCGGTAATAATGCAGCTGTTAAGCAGATTAAGAGCTGAGGGAATGGATATTGATGTTAAATGCATTGACACAAATGAAGGAATTCGGCGTATAAGTGAATCGATTCGATAAATCAAGCATCAGACAAAGAACAGGATTGATTTAATATATAAAGAGTTGGACAGAGAACAGAGTTGATTTAATATATAAAGAGTCAGACAAAGAACAGGATTGATTTAATATATAAAGAGTCAGACAGAGAAATAAATTGATTTAAACATAAAAACAGCGAGGATTTAAAATATATAATGATAAATGATATTACTTTAGGACAGTATTATGCGTGCAATTCAATAGTGCATAGGCTTGATCCGAGAACAAAAATAAGATTTGTAATAGCATATATATTTTTACTTATTTGGGATAGTAATATCCCTATGTTTGCTACTATGACAGGAATATTATTTATTACGTTAATAATCGCAAAAATTCCTGTAAGATATATTTTAAAAGGAACAGGCGGATTGTTTGTTTTTATTTTGGTGTGTTCTGCTATCAATATTTTTACTACACATGGTACGGCAATTGTAGAAATTGGTTTCATAAAAATAACTGTGGAAGGAATAATCAAGTGCGGATATTCGGTTTGGAGACTTGCTTTGATGGTTATTATGGCTTCAATGCTTATGTATACTACTACTCCTTCGCGATTGACAGACGGACTGGAAAAAGGTTTCCTTTTAAATGCAAATGTTGCCATGGCAATTACAATAGGTTTAAGATTTATGCCTGTTTTATTTGAAGAATTGGACAGAATTATCAAGGCACAGACTGTAAGAGGAGCAAATATAAAAACGGCAAAGCTTAAAGAGAAAATAACGATAGTAAAAAACATAATTATTCCATTGTTCCAAAATGCCATAAACAGAGCTTCAAAAATAGGGGAGGCAATGGATGCACGTTGTTATACCGGCGGAAATGGCCGTACTAAGTTGTATCCGCTTAAGTATTCTCCTGCCGATTTAGTAATTCATTTGTTATGTTTATGCATGATAGTCGGAGAGATAGTGTTAATAGTAAAATATTAATAATAGCAAGATATAAGAGGAGTAGTTTCGACCAATTATATGTCTTAAATGACCACCTATTGAGAAAGTGTGGGCTGACCGCAAGGTCATGAGCCACCGGTTGGCGGGGATTTACCCCGCCGTTTTTATATTTTAATTGAAAAAAATACGAATTAATTAAAAAATAGTATTGACATATATAAACATATGAATATAATTGAATATATAAATATGAGCATATGTTGAAATGTAATAACATTTTCTGATAATAAAAATTGTTAAATTATATTTAATAAAGATTTTGGAAAAACATTAATGACAATGTACAAAGGTTAACATAAAATTGCTAAAGGAAAGGTGATAAAGATGGAAAATAACAATTATCTTGCAGTTCACAAAGAAACAGTTAATAAAGTCCTTGCAGCACAGCCACATGAAGAAGATTTATACGATTTGGCTGAGTTGTTTAAAGTGTTTGGTGACTCGACAAGAATTAGAATACTGTACGCACTTATAGAATCTGAATTATGCGTTGGTGACATTTCTCAGATTTTGAATATTTCACAATCAGCGGTAAGTCATCAGCTCAAAATATTAAAGGATGCAAAATTGATTAAATTCAGAAGAGAAGGAAAAATAATTTTTTATGCATTAAATGATGAACATGTCAGAACTATATTAAATGTTGGAATGGACCATGTTCAGGAATAATAGTAATAAAAATTGTACAAATATTAATATCTAAAATAATAAATGAGAGAGGTAAATAGCTATGACAAAAACATACGATGTTGAAGTTGACTGCGCAAATTGTGCAGCAAAAATGGAAGAAGCAATAAAGAAAACAGAAGGTGTAAAGGATGCATCACTAAGCTTTATGACATTAAAGCTCAAAGTAGAGTTTGAAGAAGGTGCTGATGAGAAAAAGGTGATGAAGAAGGCACTTAAAAATTGTAAAAAAGTAGAAGATGACTGCGATATTATTTTTTAATGCTATAATCGATTGTTTGAAAGATTGGTGGTTTTATGAATAGAAAGCAGAAAAAGGTACTTATCAGAATAATTGTAACTGTTGTATTGATGGCTGTTATTATAGGAATATCAAAACTGTATGAAGCTGGATTTGCCAATGCGATAAAAGATTTTGACGAAACTTATTCTATCTATCCGTTTCCATATATGTTTGGACCTACATGGCCGTGGCAGTTGAATCTTGTGCTTTATATTATTCCGTATATTGTAATTGGATATGATATAATAAAAAAGGCTGTTAAAGGAATATTTAGAGGTCAGGTGTTTGATGAGAATTTCCTTATGGCGGTTGCAACTGTCGGAGCAATTTGTCTGGGTGATTTTAAGGAAAGCGTAGCGGTAATGCTTTTCTATCAGATTGGTGAATTGTTTCAGAGTGTTGCAATCGGAAAAAGCAGAAAAAATATTACTGCGCTGATGGATATAAGACCTGATTATGCAAATGTAATTAAAGACGGAAAAATCGAGAAGGTTGACCCTGACAGTGTTGGAATTGGAACAACAATAATTGTAAATCCGGGAGAAAAGGTTCCTATTGACGGAATTATTACAGAAGGAAATACCAGTCTTAATACTTCTGCGTTAACAGGCGAGAGTATGCCAAGAGAAGCTTCTGTGGGAGATGAGGTAATAAGCGGATGCATTAATATTAATGGTGTAATAAAGATAAATACAACAAAGAGCTTTGGAGAATCAACTGTTTCAAAGATTCTTGATTTGGTTGAAAATTCAAGCATGAAAAAATCCAAGTCGGAAAATTTTATTACCAAATTTGCAAAATATTATACTCCGATTGTATGTTACAGTGCACTTGCGCTTGCAATTATTCCCCCGGTTATTAACATGTTAATGGGAAATAATGCTGATTTTGGAACATGGATTACCCGAGCATTGACATTTCTTGTAATAAGCTGTCCTTGTGCATTGGTTATTTCTATTCCGCTCAGCTTTTTCAGTGGAATTGGGTGTGCATCAAAAAATGGTATTTTAGTAAAAGGCTCAAATTATTTGGAAGCGTTATCAAATGCAAAGTATGTTGTTTTTGATAAGACAGGTACTCTTACAAAGGGTGTGTTTGAAGTTACAGGTATATATCCGGAGTCAGATTACGATGATGATAAATTGCTTTATTATGCGGCTCATGCTGAGAGTGCTTCCAACCATCCCATAAGTATGGGACTTAAACAGGCATATAGCAAAGAGTTGATGCTTGAAGACGTAAAAAATATTGAAGAAATAGCGGGACATGGTGTTTGTGCTGAAGTAAATGGTTCCAAGGTTCATGCAGGAAATATGAAGCTTATGCATAAAATTGGTATAGATAATATTACCGGTCATGATGAGGGAACTGTTGTATATATAGCAATCGATGGAAAATATGCAGGTTTTATTACGATTTCAGATGTCGTAAAGCCTACTTCTAAAAAAGCAATAGTCGGACTTAAGAAAAACGGAATCAAAAAAACCATAATGCTTACAGGCGATTCCCAAAAAACAGCACACAAGGTTGCTGGCGAATTGGATGTTGATATTGTAAAAAGTGAGCTGCTTCCGGCAGATAAGGTGAGCGAGGTAGAAGCATTGCTCGAAGAAAAGGAAGAGAAGGAAAAGCTTGCATTCGTAGGAGATGGAATAAATGATGCGCCTGTTCTTTCGAGAGCAGATATTGGTATTGCGATGGGAGCACTTGGTTCAGATGCAGCTATTGAAGCAGCCGATATAGTATTGATGGATGATGATCCTGAAAAAATCGCCCTTGCAATTAAGATTTCAAACAAAACACTTAAAATTGTTAAGCAAAATATTGTATTTGCGATTGCTGTAAAATTTATATGTTTGATTCTTGGTGCAATCGGTATTGCCAATATGTGGATTGCAATTTTTGCGGATGTTGGAGTTATGGTAGTTGCTGTACTTAATGCTATAAGAGCATTAAGTATAAATAACAAAAAATAATACTAATAAACACTACAATAAGCGGATTATACATCTTTAAAGAGGATAAAATATTGATGAGAGTAAAATTAATTGTAGCTTACGATGGCACAAATTATTGTGGATGGCAAATACAGGATAACGCCATTACAATTGAAGAGGTGCTAAATCAAAAGCTTTCGGAATTATTAAATGAAGATATCCGCGTTATCGGAGCAAGCAGAACGGATTCTGGTGTTCATGCACTGGGAAATGTTGCTGTATTCGATACGAATACAAGGATACCGGCAGAAAAAATATCATATGCACTTAATCAAAGATTGCCGGATGATATAAGAATACAAAAATCAGAACAGGTTGCCGATGATTTTCATCCGAGATTTTGTGATACAATAAAAACATATGAATATAAAATTTATAATAATAAATTCCCTGACCCTACAGTAAGACTGTATTCAAAATTTGTTTATTTCAATATTGATATAGATAAAATGCGGGAAGGCGCAAAATATCTTGTTGGAGAACATGATTTTAAATCATTTTGTACGCCAAGAACAAATGTAGAATCAACAGTTCGAGAAGTAACAGAAATAACCTTTGACAAAAAAGGCGATATGATAACAATGACTATTAAAGGAACAGGCTTCCTTTATAATATGGTAAGAATAATTATGGGAACACTGTTAAGGGTCGGAATGGGAATGTACACGCCGGAGCATGTTAAGGAAATTCTCAATGCGAAGGACAGAGCGGTTGCCGGACCAAAAGCAGAGGCTTGCGGTTTGACACTGATAAATATTGAATATTTATAATATAATACAGGTAAAAGGTTTAGTGCCTTTTACCTGTATTATATATTTGTAATAATTTTAAAATAATTAGTAGTATTTTATTTTCATTTTCAAAAAATGAAAATGAAAAAATGAAAAACATGTTACATAAAAAATGAAGATAAAAAACATAAAAAAGCTGTTGACAGAGAATTAGCCATATAATATAATATTTAACTGTGACATAAGGTAAAACTCTGCATAAAACCAATAGCCCCGGTATTATGCAAGGTTAATAAAGAACGGTTATTCAGATGAACTCCATTAATTCTGATAGCAGTTCTGTATAAAAGGTAGTTTTGAGCATAGCGATTAATCGTTTCGGACATTGCGGTTATTATATCATATGCAAAGGACAAATTTTCGATTATTATTAAGGAGGAACCACAATGAAGAGCTTTATGGCAAGCCCATCAAACATTGAAAGAAAGTGGTATGTAGTTGATGCTACAGGACATACATTAGGTCGTTTATCATCTGAGATAGCAAGTATTTTAAGAGGAAAGAACAAGCCAACATTTACACCACATATTGATACTGGCGATTACGTAGTAGTAGTAAACGCTGATAAAATCAAAGTAACTGGTAAGAAGTTAGATCAGAAGATTTATTATCATCATTCAGATTACGTAGGTGGTATGAAAGAGCAGACTCTTAAAGAGAAGCTCGCAAAGAAGCCGGAGGATGTTATTTATCTTGCAGTTAAGGGAATGCTTCCAAAGGGACCACTCGGAAGACAGATGATTAAGAAGCTTCACGTATATGCTGGACCTGAGCACAAGCAGCAGGCACAGAAACCAGAAGTATTAGAGATTAAGTATTAATAAGGGAGGAAAAGTTCGTGGCTAAGAGTTCAAGATTTTACGGAACAGGTAGAAGAAAGAGCAGTGTTGCAAGAGTTTATCTTGTACCAGGTACTGGTAAAGTAACTATAAATAAGAAGGACATGGATGATTACTTCGGTTTAAATACTCTTAAGGTAATCGTTAATCAGCCATTTGCTGCAACAGGCACAACTGGTAAGTTCGATGTTCTTGTAAACGTTAAAGGTGGCGGATTTACAGGACAGGCAGGTGCAATCAGACATGGTATTTCAAGAGCACTCCTTCAGGCAGATGCTGACTACAGACCAGCATTAAAGAAGGCAGGTTTCTTAACAAGAGATCCACGTATGAAGGAAAGAAAGAAGCCAGGTTTAAAGGCAGCGAGAAGAGCACCACAGTTTTCAAAGAGATAATCTTTCGGAAACGAAGATATCAAGAAAAGCCCATTTTACAAGGGTTACAGAAGTTGTGGAACGTTGTCAGATGTGCTGGAATTTACATCAAATGCAACACATATGCAACAGGTATGCAACAAAGATTATGATATGTATAGGACATTTTTCAGTAGAAATACTGGGGAATGTCCTTTCTTAAATTTAAATCTTATTAATCGCATCTACAAGCTCCTTTATATCAAAGTGTGTGTATACTTTTTCGGTCAAAGTCATAGCACCAGAGTGCCCCACAATCTTTTTGATTATTGTCTGATTCACACCAGCTTCCGCTAACATTGAAATACAGGTATGTCTACAACAATGGGGCGTACGATTAATATTTAACTGTTCCATTAAAGGTTTAAAATAGCTATCGTAGTAGTTTCGGTATAGGAAATGATTTCCGTCCTCTGTGTGAAGTAGATATTCACATTCCGGACAGGATTCATACCAAGCTTTGTAGTATGGCAGAAGCTTATCTGCTATGGGAACCTTTCTAATACCATTTTCTGTTTTACTACAGATAACATCAAAATATTGTTCTTCTAGATGGACATTTTCTTTTTTCAAATCCAGCAATTCTGAAACTCGAACTCCACTGTATAGAAGCATCAATACAATCTGATAATATTTATCTTCCTTTTGCTCCCATATCATATCAATCTCGTTCTTTTCAAACTTGTTTCTGTCGTATTTGTTAGGATTGCGATCCTTATACTGTGTGATGTCCACATAGTCGGAATAGTCCTTGTTGCAAATATCATTCTTCAAGGCATAGTCATATAGCTGATTGAATAACACTTTGATTTTCTTTAGTGTGGGAAAATTCTTGCCACAAGTATCAATGACAGTCTGTAAATCAACTAGCTTAATATCCTTGAATACTTTGTTATAAAGGGATTCACACGCTTTATATGAAGCAGAGTATCCTTTTACATTGGATTCAGAAATAGTAGGAAACTTACGCTTTGACCATTCTTCATATACATCGGAAAAGGTCATTTTAGCAGCCTTGGTATCGAATGGATTATTATTGTATTCTGCAAGCATCTGTAAGGCTTCTGCTTTTGTAGCTGCATATCCAATCGTAATCATATCCTGAACCTGTTTGTCTTTTTCCTTATCATAGTGCCAACCTGTAGTTTTTCGCACTTGATAAGGTCTTCTTCTTTTGCCGGAAAGTTTTACAACGCTTCCGTATCCGTTGGGTAACTTCATAAGCACCATCCTTTCGCTATTTACTAGAAAGCTGATAGCAAAGGTCTAAAATGATTATTATTCGTGGGTTACCTTTGTTACACTTGGACGAATTGTTTTCCAAATCTCATAATTGTCTTGAGTCTGGCTGCCAGAAGCAAGTAATTCTTTCATTGCCTGCCAGTCTTTTAGAAACTGTATGAGACTTTTGTTGGAAAAGAA
>CALZHV010000095.1 GCA_945787485.1 uncultured Lachnospiraceae bacterium | reverse complement strand
AAATGATGTTAAGGAAGCTCTTATTTCGAACAATTATGATATAATAGATGTAGTATATATGAATGACTGGGTTTCAATAATTGCAAAAATAAAACAATAGAAATCATTTATACTAATTCTATAAAATAGGAGGGCAGAGAATGAAGAGTTTTTTTAATTTATTACGTTATTTTACATTAGTTATTACCATGTCTTTTGCATGCGTATTGTTTTTAGGAAATGACGTAAGCGCAGCAGGAAAAATAGATGAACCTGCAACGGGTAAAGCCGGTATTGATAATACAGGCAGCTACAATAATGACAATGCTGCAGAACCATATTTCTATAAACCGGTTTCCGGTACGGAATATTATGATTATGCCAATCAGGTTCTTACAATAGTGAATAATGAAAGAACGAAACAAGGACTATCAAAGCTTGTTTTAGATACAGATATGACAAAGCTTGCAATGATAAGAGCAAAAGAAATTTCAGTTGCTTTTTCTCATACAAGAACAAACGGAAACAGCTGTTTCGAAGTATTTAATGATGTAGCTAATGCCGGATGGATAGGAGAAAATATTGCTGCAGGTTACAGTTCTGCTGAAAGTGTAATGAATGGCTGGATGAACTCTACAGGACATAAGGAGAATATACTAGGCACTAACTACAATCGTATAGGAATCGGAGTATGTTATGTGCCGAATTCAGCATATGGTTATTACTGGGTTCAGATTTTTTCATCAGGTTCCGCTGAAAAAACCGGTGCAAAAAGTGAAAGAGTAGCATACAATACTTATGTTGAATGTGCTTCATCAATGGTTACTAAGACGAGTGATTGTCTAAATTGTTCAGCTGTATTTAGCAGAAGCTACTATTATAAAAAATATGCTGATGTTAGAAATACTTATTATTCATCAGACGGTGGACAGATTTTCTATCATTTCTATAAAAAAGGTATGCCTCTTGGACGAATAGGTTATAAAACCTTTGATGTAATGTACTATAGAAATAAATATTCTGATTTGAGGGCAAAATATGGCACAAATCTAAAGAAATATTATCAGCATTATATAACTACAGGAAAGAAAGAAGGAAGAATAGGTGCAAAAGCTGATGGAACGTTCATACCAATAACAGTATATAATGGTGTGGATTATCAGCTTGTATACAGCTTTAACTATTATTCTACACATTATGCTGATGTTGCAAAAGCTTGCGGAAAAAATGATTATGCAACTCTTGCACATTTTGTTAAGACCGGTATGAAAGAAAATAGACGAGGTAAAGCCGGTTTCGATCCAACGTCATACAGATATGAATATAAGGATATAAGAGCAAAATACAGGCTTGATTACAAGCAATATTATTTACATTATATTAATATTGGATATAAAGAAGGAAGAAACCCTACAGGCTGCACAGAAATTAAGAGCCCTATTACAAAATATAATGGAGTGGAATATAAGCTTGTTTATAATTATAAATATTATATCAATAAGTATCCTTACATAAGTGAAAAATATGGCGATGATGATGTGGCTGTATTAAAGCATTTTATATATTCGGGAATGGACAGCGGTAAGAAGGCATGTTCAACTTTTGATGTTAATATTTATAAAACGAGATATAAGGATTTACTGTATGACAAGTATGGTGATGATTTAAAGAAATACTATTTGGATTATATCAATGAAGGATATAAGGCAGGCAGAAAAGGTATTTAATATGCACAGATTTTATGTTGAAGGATGTTCCGGTTTATGTGATTTGATTGAGATAACCGGAGAGGATGTTAATCATATAAAGAATGTTTTGCGTTTGAAAACAGGTGATGAGATAGTAATTAGTGATGGTAATGGTGTAGACTATATATGTAATATAGAAAGCATCGGTAACACTGTAACAGCAAAAATCACAGACTACAACGCAAATGCGTCTGAATTACCTACCCGTATTATCTTATTTCAAGGTATGCCAAAGTCAGACAAGATGGAATTCATTATTCAAAAAGCTGTTGAGCTTGGCGTTTATCAAATAGTTCCTGTAATGACAAGCAGAACGGTTGTTAAAATTGAGCCAAAGAAGGTTGAAAAAAAGCTTCAAAGATACAATTCAATTGCAATGTCCGCAGCAAAGCAATCAGGCAGAGGAATAATACCTGAAGTAAAGGAATTTATGACATTTAAGCAAGCTGTAAAATATGCGTGCGAACAGACTGACATGTCAATTATTCCGTATGAGGAGGCCGAAGGAATAAAATATTCAAGAAGTGTTATTAAATCAGTAAAGGGAAATAATGCTGTAGGAATATTTATAGGACCTGAAGGTGGATTTGCCAAAGAAGAAATTGATTTCGCAATAGAAAATAATTTTAAATGCATCACACTCGGAAATAGAATTCTTAGGACTGAAACTGCAGGCTTGGCAGTTATATCAATTATCATGTTTGAAATTGAAGAATAATTAACAAAAAATACCATATTTTCGGTTTTGAAATCGACAATATGGTATTTTTGCTTGATTTTTCATGTTAATAAATATAAGATTGTAAGGTATATATTTTATGAAAGGTTTAAAATAATATGGAAGCATATTTTGATAATGCAGCAACAACCGCTGTCAATCCAAAAGTAAAAGAATTGATGTTCAAATTAATGGATTTGGATTTTGGAAATCCGTCTTCATTACATATGAAGGGCGTTGATGCAGAAAAATATATAAAAGAAGCAACAAAACGTATTGCAAAGGAACTAAAATGTTCTGAAAAAGAGATTGTATTTACATCAGGCGGAACAGAATCAAATAATCTTGCTATTATTGGAAGTGCACTTGCAAGAAGACGATACGGAAAACATATTATTACAACGGCAATAGAGCATGCATCAGTAAGTGCAACTACTGAATTTTTGTCTAAAGAAGGTTTTGAAATTACATATATAGGAACTGATAACAAAGGATATATTGATCTTGAAGCATTAAAAAATGCATTAAGAGAGGACACAATTATAGTTTCAACTATGTATGTAAATAATGAAATTGGCACAATACAGCCTGTCGAAGAAATAGGAAAAATAATAAAAGCATTTAACAAAGATATCTATTATCATATAGATGCTGTTCAGGCATTTGGTAAAATGAAGATATCTCCAAATAATTGCAAAGCAGATTTAATAAGCATAAGCGGACATAAAATTCATGGACCTAAAGGCTCAGGTGCACTTTATATAAGAGATAAGCTGTTAATAAGACCTATAATATATGGTGGCGGACAGCAACACTTAATGCGTTCCGGAACCGAAAATGTTCCGGGGATAGCTGGAATGGGACTTGCTGCAGAACTTATTTATAAAGACAATGAAAAAAAGATGGATTATGTAAAATCATTAAAAGACTCTTTTATCGAAAGAGTATCAAAGATTGAAAATGTCTATAATAATTCAGGAGATGCACCGCATATTGCAAGTGTAAGCTTCGTTGGAATACGAAGTGAAGTTATGCTTCATGCCTTAGAAGAAAGAAAAATATATGTTTCCGCAGGCTCTGCATGTTCTTCAAATAAACCACATGTAAGTAATGTCCTTAAGGCAATGAAATTAGATAAAGAAAAGCTTGAGTCTACATTAAGATTCAGCTTTAGTGATACAAATACAATGGAACAGGTTGATTATGCAATAGATGTTATTAATGAACTTGTACCTAAATTAAGAAGATATGTCAGAAAATAAAAGGAGATTTGTATGGACTACAAAGTTTTTTTAATAAAATATGCTGAAATAGGAACAAAAGGTAAAAACAGATATGTTTTTGAGGAAGTAATGTGCAAAAGGATGCGTTCAAGACTCAGACCTTTAGGACGTTTCGAGGTAAGAAGAGAATATGGACGTATATTTGTAGAAGCATTTTCTGATTATGATTATGATGAAGTAATTAATGTTCTTCAGACAGTTTTCGGTGTAGTTGGAATATGCCCTGTAAAGGTAATAGAAGATACAACATTTGATAATTTTGCCGAAGAAGTAGTAGATTACGTTGATAATGAGTATACGGATAAGAACTTTACATTTAAAGTTCATGCCAGAAGAAACGACAAAACATATCCTAAAAATTCCATGGAGATAAATTGCGACATAGGTGCTGCAATTATCGAGAAATTTCCTGATATGAAGGTTGATGTTCACAAGCCTGAAGTTGTTATTAATATCGAAGTAAGAAATGTTGCGTATGTATATTCAAAAATAATACCCGGTCCGGGCGGACTTCCTGTCGGTACAAATGGTAAAGGAATGGTTTTGTTATCAGGAGGAATAGACAGTCCTGTTGCTGCATACATGATTGCCAAAAGAGGTGTTGAAATCGAAGCGGTTTATTTCCATGCCCCTCCTTATACAAGTGAGCGTGCAAAACAAAAGGTTTGTGATTTGGCAAGACTTGTTTCTCAATATGCAGGACCAATTAAATTGCATATTGTAAACTTTACGGATGTACAGCTTGCAATTTATGATAATTGTCCTCATGATGAGCTTACAATTATTATGAAACGTGTTATGTATAAAATGGCACAGGATTTGGCATTACAAAATGATTGCCAATGCATAATTACAGGAGAAAGTATTGGACAGGTTTCAAGTCAGACATCACAGAGCTTGTGTGTTATCGACAGAGCATGTGATAAAGTTCCGGTTTTCAGACCTTGTATCGGTCTTGACAAGCAGGAAATTATTGATATATCACAAAAAATAGATACTTACGAAACATCAATACTACCATATGAGGATTGTTGTACAACATTTGTTGCTAAACATCCTGTAACAAGACCTAAGCTTGAAAATATTGAAAAATCTGAAAAAGCTTTGGAAGGAAAAATTGAAGAATTGTATGAAACAGCTATGAATACAATAGAAGTAGTATATTGTAAATAACAACTGTAAACATAAAGAAGTATAATGATTTTGGATATGATATGTGATTGGAGGCGTGTCTGATGATTATTTATAATGCCGGAAGAATAAAAACATATGAAAATGTTAAAGCATTAGTTAAGCTTATCGGTGAAGATGAGCAATTTGCAGAAGATATTTGGCAGGGAATGTATAATGATGATGAACTTATTGAAGAGTTTAATTATTTTGTACAAAATAAATCATTAAGAGGAAATGCAAAATGCGGGGATATTTCGCTTATTGATTTATATTTCAGCCAAATGAATAAATATAATCTATATCATGATTTAGGGAAAAATCCGGTTGATTGCCTTAAAGAAAGAATGGTAATTGAGGCATTTAAAGAATTAATAGACATGCGAAAAAATCCAAATTATATGACTGATTATGAAAATATAGAATTAAAGGGTATGGATATATTATAACTTACCAATAGGAGATACGATGGATATAATTACAATTATTGCTGATGAACTTAATATTAAAAAATGGCAGGTTGAAAAAACTATTGATTTGATTGATGAAGGAAATACAATACCTTTTATTTCCAGATACAGAAAAGAAGTGACAGGTTCATTAAATGATGAACAATTAAGATATCTTGATGAAAGACTTACATATTTGAGAAATCTTGATGAAAAGAAAAAACAGGTCATTTCAACAATTGAGGAACAGGGTAAGCTGACGGAAGAATTAAAAAATGCTATTGAAAATGCAATGACACTTGTTGCAGTAGAAGATTTATACAGGCCATATAAACCAAAGAGGAGAACAAAAGCAACAATAGCTAAAGAAAAAGGGTTACAGCCTTTTGCTGAGGCTATTTATCCTCAAAAAGAAGACATAAATGTTTTAGAAGAAGCCAAAAAATATATATCAGAGGAAAAAGAGGTGTTATCAGCAGATGATGCTATATCAGGTGCTCTTGACATTATAGCTGAAATATTTGCAGATGAAGCGGAATTTAGAACTAAATTAAGAATAATGACAAAAGAAAAGGGATTTGTTAAATCAGTTGCTAAAAATCCGGATGAAAAATCTGTCTATGAAATGTATTATGATTTTGAAGAAGCTGTTTCTAAAATCGCAGGTTATCGTATTCTTGCCATAAACAGAGGTGAGAACGAGAAAGTTCTTACAGTAAAGATTATTGCACCTGAAGAAGAAATAATAAGATACCTCACAAAGAAAATTGTTAAAAAAGATAATTATGATTCGGCTTCATATCTTATTAAAGCAATTAAAGACAGTTATGAAAGATTAATTGCACCTGCAATTGAAAGAGAAATAAGAAATGAACTTACTGAAAAAGCAGAAGAAAGTGCTATTTCAGTATTTGGAAAAAATCTTCATCAGTTGTTGATGCAACCTCCTGTAGCAGGAAAAACTGTTCTGGGTTGGGATCCAGCATTTAGAACAGGTTGTAAGCTTGCTGTTGTAGATGTAACCGGAAAAGTGCTTGATACGGTTGTTATTTATCCTACAGCTCCACAAAATAAAGTTGCAGAGTCAAAAGAAATATTAAAGAAATTAATTGACAAATATGATATTTCTCTTATTTCCGTTGGCAACGGAACTGCCAGCAGAGAATCAGAGATGGTTATAGTTGATTTGTTAAAGGAAATTGATAAAGACGTTAAATATGTAATTGTAAATGAGGCGGGGGCATCAGTGTATTCTGCAAGTAAACTGGCTACTGAAGAGTTTCCTAATTTTGACGTAGGGCAGCGAAGTGCAGCTTCAATTGCAAGAAGAATACAGGATCCGCTTGCGGAGCTTGTAAAGATAGATCCGAAATCAATAGGTGTAGGTCAGTATCAGCATGATATGAATCAGAAAAATCTTGATAATGCTCTTACTGCAGTTGTTGAAGATTGTGTTAACAGTGTAGGAGTGGATTTGAATACAGCATCTGCATCATTACTCGGATATATCTCAGGAATTAACAAAACTCTTGCCAAAAATATAGTTTCTTTCAGAGAAGAAAACGGTAAGTTTAAGAACAGAAAAGAACTTTTAAAGGTGCCTAAGCTCGGACCGAAGGCATTTGAACAATGCGCCGGTTTTCTTAAGATATCCGGAGGAGATGAGATTTTGGATGCTACAAGTGTACATCCTGAAAGCTATGAAGCGACAAAAAAATTAATGGACAAGCTTGAGATTGGTGAAGAACAAATAAGAAACGGTGGATTAAAAGGCATTTTGGCAAAGGTTAGTGACATTAAAGGTATGGCATCTGAAATTGGAATTGGTGAGCCGACTTTAAAAGATATATTAAAAGAGCTTGAAAAACCGGGAAGAGATCCAAGAGATGAAATGCAAAAGCCTATTTTGAGAAGCGATGTACTTGAAATGAAAGACCTTAAGGAAGGAATGGAATTAAAGGGTACAGTAAGAAATGTTATTGATTTTGGTGCATTTGTAGATATAGGTGTTCATCAGGACGGTTTGGTTCATATTTCCAAAATGACAAACAAATTTATAAAACATCCGCTGGAGGTTGTATCAGTCGGAGATATTGTAGATGTTGTAGTATTGGGGGTTGACCTTGAGAAGAAGAGAATACAGCTGTCTATGATAAAATAATTAAAATATTAATAATTAGTAAGAAATAAAAAACCGGCAACAGCCGGTTTTTTATACTAACAAAATTATGCACGCTCAACTTTTCCTGATTTTAAGCATGATGTACAAACATAAATCTTCTTAGGAGTTCCATCTACAACTGCCTTTACAGACTTAATGTTTGACTTCCACATTCTGTTTGATCTTCTATGAGAATGGCTCACATTGTTACCGAAATGAGCACCTTTATCACAAATACTACACTTTGCCACTGTTAGCACCTCCTTGATACTTCTATTAACCCGTAGGTTTGCAACGTACATATTCTAACAAAAAAA
>CALZHV010000094.1 GCA_945787485.1 uncultured Lachnospiraceae bacterium | reverse complement strand
AATGGACCGGAGGAGAAAAAATGATATTAGGAGATAGTATTTTTCTAATAATAGAAATAATATGTTTAACAGCTTTGATTTTTGTGGCATATATTTCGGAGAAATATGTGTCAAATAAATGGAAGCTGGCATACCTGGCTCCGCTTTTTATTGCAATTTTATGTGGGGCATTTTTTGGAGTTGACAAGGCATTAACAACTGCATATGTCGGCTCGGTAATTATTATTGTAGGATTTTTTGTTGATAAAAAAAGAGTGAGACAGCTGGTAAGTGTCGTGTCATTATTGCTTTTTATATTAACATATCAGATTGTTGATGAAAGTGCAGGCTACAGACATGCTGATTATGTAGAGGATTTTAACAAAGGTTTTTCTTATATTAAAGAGCATTATATTCTGTCAGAATATAAGGAAATTGATTATGATGCATTATATCAAAAGTATTTACCGCGCTTTGAAGAAGCTGACAAAAATCATGATGAGGTTGAAAATTGTATTGCATGGAATCAATTTTGCAACGAATTTTACGATGGGCATGTTTATTTCTGCCCTAATAATGAAGAAACAATGGATGAAGCTACAAAACGCAAGGCGGGAAATGATTATGGATTGGCCGTTGTAAAGCTTACAAACGGAAAATATGTAGCTGTAAATGTAGACGAATCAAGTGCCGCGTACAGGCAGGGAATACATAACGGAACAGAGCTTGTTCGCTGGGATGGCAGAAGCATAGATGATATTTTGGATGAACTTGACTATCAAAGCTTTTCAACGCCGGATAAGGATAATGAAAGCTTTTATGCTCCATTGTGGGTAGGAGGTGTAGGTGGAGAAAAAATAAATGTTACATTTATTGATGATTCTTCAAAGGAACAGGAAATTACACTCTCGAAGCTTGGTGATTTTGATATTAGAATGAAAGAAACATTAGATATTATTGATGATGGTTATAAAGCCGGAAATATGTCTTTTACAGAAATAGATGATGAGACGGTACTGTTTAGAATCAAAACTATGATGTATGACATGAATTCTGCAAAAAGTGAAGACTATACCGGAATGCAAAGTACTGTCCGTGAATCCTTACTTGAATACAAAGCAAAAGGAAAGAAAAAAATAATAATCGACCTTCGTAATAATAGCGGAGGCGCCGGCTTGATGGTAAAAGCACTTGTGGAATTATTTGCCGAAGAGGGAGAGCATCTTTATTCATATGACGGTGTATGGAATGATGCCCTGGGTAATTATGAAGTTGACAAAGAAACCGGTAAATATGTAAAAGGCAAGGCGGTTACATATATGGGCGAGGATATATGGTCACATGGAGAAATTGTAATATTGGTTAATGGTCAAAGCGCAAGTGCGGCAGACCATCTTCCGACTTTGCTTCGTGGTCAGGATAATGTAACTGTTATGGGCTTTACAGAGTCATGTGGGGCAGCACAGGGAGTTGTTTCACAGAAGCTTGAAAGCGGTACAATAGCATTTTCTGCATCGGTTGTATTAGATGAAAATGGTGATATTATGATTGATTCGGGAACAGATCATGAAAGCAGAAATGATATTGATATAAAAATACCTTTTGATGAAGCTGCGGTAAAAGCATTGTTTGATGCCGGAGAGGATTATGTTTTAAGAAAAGCAATAGAGCTTAAATAAAATCACAAAATACATTTTTTAATTTTAACAGGCTTATGCTTGTAGAGATATCACTAAATTTATGTTATAATCATTTAGTCAAAGTATGTGGTATGAAAATATTTTTTCTGATAAATAGGGGAACTAAATGAATAATAACGAAAAGAGTGATGGTATATTAAAAGCCAATCGTAATTCTTCCATTGAATTACTAAGGATTATCACCATGATGGGCGTCGTTATTTTACATTATAACAACGCGTCCATGGGTGGTGGATTTAAATATGTCGAAGAAGGAAGTATAAACCGGATATTTTTGTATATTACGGAAAACATGTTTATATGTGCAGTCAATTTGTTTGTACTTATATCGGCATATTTTCTGGCAGTAAGCGGACAAAGAAAGCTTATTAAAATTGTTGAGCTGATTATTCAGGTTATGGCATTTAGAATTGCATTTCACATAGCAGGACTGGTAATGGGAAATGAATTCTCAGTTAAGTCATTTTTAGTGTCATTACTTCCGGCAAATTATTTTGTCGTTTTATATTCAGTTGTATATATATTGAGTCCGTATATCAATGTTTTGATAGACAGATTGACTAAAGAACAGTTTAAGAAGCTTGTTATTGTTTTGTTTACATTATTCTCATGCTGGACATTTTTTGTTGACATAATTGAGGCGCTTAACGGTGATTCAATACTCGGACTCAGTACTGTGGGAATGTACGGAAATCAATATGGCTACACGATAGTAAACTTTTTACTTATATATTTTATAGGTGCATATATAAGAAAGAATTCGGTAAGTATTTCAAAATCAAAGGCATTAACGGGTATGGTTGTATGTTTTGCAATCCTTTTTGCTTCATCGCTTGCAGAGCATATGCTTGGCTTTGAGAATACCATATCATGGAATTATAACAATCCGTTTGTGATTATTATGGCAGTGTTTGTATTGCTGTTCTTCAATGATTTTAATTTTGTTTCAAAGCCTGTAAATGAATTGGCAAAGGGCTCATTTACGTGTTTTTTATTCCACGTTGGATTGTTAAATTATGTTTTAATAGAGAAATTTTGTACAGGAAACATCATAATGCTTATTTTACATCAGCTTTCAGTTGCTGTGGCTATTTTTATTGTTTCATATGTAGTTTATAAAATATATTATTTGTGCAGTCATTGGTTTATAAAGCTTATAACACCTTTGGTCAGCAAAATGGATATAAATATTTAATGGTGATGAAATGTTATATAGTATCGGTTTGATTTTAATAGTAGGAATGACTTTCGGATGGCTGTGTAAAAAGATAAAATTACCGGCTCTTATTGGCATGCTTGCAACCGGAATAATATTAGGACCGTATTTGTTGGGAGTAATTGACGATTCCATTTTAAATATCTCAACGGAGCTAAGAAAAATTGCACTTGTGATAATATTGACCAGGGCAGGGCTTAGTCTTGATATTTCAGGATTAAAGAAAATAGGAAGACCGGCATTTTTGATGTGCTTTTTGCCGGCGACATTTGAGCTTGTCGGTATGCTTTTGATAGGACCTAAGCTTCTTGGACTTACATTGCTTGAATCGGCAATAATGGGCTCTGTATTGGCAGCAGTCTCTCCGGCAGTAGTTGTTCCCCGGATGGTAAAGCTTACGGAAGAAAAATATGGCACAAAGGAAGGAATACCACAGCTGATTCTTGCAGGGGCATCAGTTGATGACGTGTATGTAATTGTTTTGTTTAGCACATTTACCGGTATGGCTCAGGGAGAGGATATATCGCTTATTAAATTTGTAAATATTCCCGTTTCTATTGCTGCCGGCATAGGTATCGGTCTGTTAGTGGGATTTTTGCTTTCAAAATTCTTTATAAAGGTTCATAACCGGGATACCGTAAAAGTATTAATTATTTTGGCAATTTCTTTTTTGCTGGTATCTCTGGAAGATAGTATTAACATTGCAATCACATTTTCATCTCTTATTGCGATAATGTTTATAGGTGTGGCAATTCAAAAAAATACAAACGAAGTCGCAAAACGATTATCAAATAAATATAATAAATTATGGGTTGGAGCAGAAGTGTTTTTGTTTGTTCTCGTCGGTGCAACAGTCAATATAAAATATATCGGAAACTTGGGCATCAACGCTTTGATTGTAATTTTGGTGGCTTTAGTATTTAGGATGCTTGGAGTATTGGTGTGTCTGATTGGCACGAAGCTTGATGTAAAAGAAAAGCTTTTTACGATGATGGCTTATACGCCAAAGGCAACAGTTCAGGCTGCAATCGGAGGAATTCCGCTTGCTGTCGGACTTGCATGTGGTGATGCAGTGTTGACGGTTGCAGTTCTTGCGATTGTGATAACAGCACCACTTGGAGCATTTGCCATAGATATCAGTTATAAAAAATTATTAAAGCAGGAATAAATCCTGCTTTTTTAGATAAAATATTCATCGCCGGCATTTGGGCGTTCATTAACCAAATCTTCTATAGTAATATTGTCGATAACATCACATATTGCCTTATCGAGTTTCTTCCACAAATAAATTGTCGGGCACTGGTCCATGTGCTCACATGGTGGTGCATCAGGTTCTACACAGGAAACAGGGCTCATCGTACCCTCTGTAACTCTTAAAACCATTCCAACTGTTATTTCATTTGCTTTTTTTCTAAGAAGATAACCACCCTGAGGTCCCCTTACACTTCTGACCAAACCGGCATTATTTAGCAATGAAATAATCTGTTCAAGATATTTGTCTGATATATGTTGTCTCGTTGATATGTCTTTTATACTTACAGGCTTGTCAGATGAATTGGCAGCTAAATCAGCTAACAGCCTTAGGGCGTATCTGCCTTTTGTAGAAATTTTCATCATATTCTCCTTCTTGCATGATAAAACTCACTAATTTCAGTTTTCCTATAGTATAAGTGGATTATATCATATAAAAAATTTTTTTTCAATAAATATCCAAATTCCTATTGACAAACTAGGGTAAAAATAGTAATATACGTTTCAAGGTAAATCATATATAACTACTAGGAAATATAGGAAAAGGCGATTTGCCACATAATTATCTGATAATAAGAGAAAGAGAGGATATAAAATATGGGAAAGAAGAAAAGAGAAGAAAGAGAATTAAAGTTTGAAACAAAGCAGGTACACGTAGGTCAGGAAACACCGGATCCTGTTACAGATGCAAGAGCAGTACCTATTTATCTTACATCATCTTATGTATTTCATAACAGCCAGCATGCTGCTGACAGATTTGGATTAAGAGATGCAGGAAATATTTACGGAAGATTGACAAATCCAACACAGGGAACATTCGAAGCAAGAATCGCAGCTCTTGAAGGTGGCGTTGCAGCTTTGGGTGTTGGCTCAGGTGCAGCAGCGTTGGCGTATACATATCAGACACTTGCACATGCAGGAGACCACATTGTGGCAGCTAAAAATATTTACGGAGGAACCTACAATCTTCTTGCGCATACACTTCCTGATTACGGAATAACAGCAACATTTGTTGATCCTTTTGATTATGATGGTATCAAGGCAGCAATAAAGGAAAATACAAAGGCTATCACAATTGAAACGCTTGGCAACCCAAATTCAGAGGTTGTTGACATTGAAAGAATTGCAAACATTGCACATGAAGCCGGTATTCCGCTTGTTGTAGATAATACATTTGCAACACCTTATCTTGTAAGACCAATTGAGTATGGTGCTGACATTGTAATACACTCTGCTACTAAATTTATAGGCGGACACGGAACAACAATAGGTGGTGTCATAATCGATAGCGGTAAGTTTGACTGGGCAGCATCTGACAAGTGGCCATGGCTTACAGAACCGAACGTTTCATATCATGGTGTAAGCTTTGCCAAAGATTGTGCACCGGCAGCATTTGCAACATATATCAGAGCAATTTTGCTTAGAGATACAGGTGCTACTTTATCACCGATTCATGCATTTATATTCCTTCAGGGACTTGAAACACTTTCATTAAGAGTTGAAAGACATGTTGAAAATGCATTAAAGGTTGTAAAATATCTTGAGAAACAGCCACTTGTAGAAAAGGTAAATCATCCTTCGATTTCAACAGATCCAAAGCAGCAGGAATTGTATAAAAAATATTTTCCTAACGGTGGTGGTTCAATATTTACATTTGAAATAAAGGGTGATGCAAAGAAAGCGCAGGATTTTATAGACCAGCTGGAAATATTCTCACTTTTGGCAAATGTGGCAGATGTTAAATCTCTTGCCATCCACCCGGCATCAACAACACATTCAGAGTGTAACGAAGAGGAGTTGCTTGATCAGGGTATCAAGCCAAACACAATAAGACTTTCAATCGGAACAGAAAATATAGATGACATAATTGAAGATCTTGACGAAGCATTTAAAGCTATTTCGTAAATGAATTTTGATATAATAAATTTAAATATAATAAATTTTAATATAATAATAAACAAGATAAAACTAACAATTTTGGAGGTAGAATTATGAGTAAAATATATACAAGTGCAACACAGTTGATTGGAAAAACACCTATTTTAGAGTTTTCAAATATTGAAAAGAAAAATAATTTAAACGCAAAGATTCTTGCGAAACTTGAGTATTTCAATCCTGCAGGAAGTGTAAAGGACAGAATTGCATTTCAGATGATAGAAGATGCAGAGGCATCAGGTGAGCTTAAGCCGGGGGCAACAATAATTGAACCTACATCAGGAAATACAGGTATTGGTCTTGCTTCAATTGCAACAGCAAAGGGTTATAAGGCTATAATTGTTATGCCTGAAACAATGAGTGTTGAAAGAAGAAATATTATAAAGGCATACGGAGCAGAAATTGTATTAACAGAGGGTTCAAAGGGAATGAAGGGCGCAATTGCCAAGGCTGAGGAGCTTTCAAAGGAGATAGAAGGAAGCTTTGTGGCAGGACAGTTTGTCAATCCTTCAAATCCAAAGGCACATAAGCTCACAACAGGACCGGAAATCTGGGATGACACAGATGGTAATGTGGACGTGTTTGTAGCCGGTATTGGTACAGGAGGTACAATAAGTGGTGTAGGTGAATATCTTAAGGAAAAAAATCCGGATATCAAAATAGTGGCAGTTGAGCCGGCATCATCACCTGTTCTTTCACAGGGCAAAGCGGGTGCGCACAAGATTCAGGGTATTGGTGCGGGATTTGTTCCGGACACATTAAATGTTGATATTTATAATGAGATAATTACTGTAGAAAATGAAGACGCATTTGAAGCTGCAAAGGAAATAGCTGCAGAGGAAGGTATCCTTGTAGGAATTTCATCAGGTGCTGCATATTGGGCAGCAAAGGAAGTTGCAAAGAGACCTGAGTTTGCAGGAAAGAATATAGTTGTTTTACTTCCTGACAGCGGAGACAGATATTATTCAACACCATTATTCGGATAGTATATAGTTATAAGCGGAATTTAGTCTACCCCGGAGTATCTGCTCCGGGGTAGTTTGTCTATATTGCTAATTGTTGCTGTTATGAATTTATGCTAGAATATAACATATTTTATTTTGAAATATTACTGATTAACAGGAGATTGATAAATGAGGATTAACAGGTGGTTGTTTAAACCGGAAAAAACAAGCATATTTGTAATACTGATAGGTATTTGTATTAATCTTGCCGGAAGACAGTTGACTAATTTGATTACAGTACCGTTTTGGTTTGATGCTATTGGAACAATATATTCTGCAGCGGTTTTAGGACCTGTAGCAGGAATGATAGTCGGATTTATCAGCAATTTGTCATATGGCTTACTGATTAATCCGTTAAGTGTTGTCTATGTAATTGTAAATATGCTTATAGGATTATATATAGGTATATTTTATAGTGAAGAAAATAATGATTTCTTTCAGACTATGATAGTGGCAATGGCATTATGTATGATTACAATTTCTGTTTGTACACCGATAAATATAATTGTATATGACGGATATGTGGGTAATAAATGGGGAAATGCCTGTGTGGCAATGCTTCAAAATGGAAGCACGGGTCCGGTTTCTATTGTCAATTCTTTGTTGGGTGAAATATTCGTTGATTTCCCTGATAAAGTGCTTTCAATGTTTATTGCAAACGGATTGGTAATAATCAGTAAGAAAACATTTTTAAATAAGAGCAAAATTGAGGAAAAAACCAATGAAAAAAACAATGAAAAAACCAACGAAAAAAGCAATCGCTAAAAGAATAAAAAATACAATAATGCACCGG
>CALZHV010000093.1 GCA_945787485.1 uncultured Lachnospiraceae bacterium | reverse complement strand
TGTTCCTGCAACGGCGTTGTAAACCTCAAGTGCCCTTGCCTTGCCTTTAATGAAACTATGCTTTGAAATTAGATTAGCATCAGTTTTATAAAGAGTCAAGACGTAAATTTAGTCAAGATAGCGATGGGAATCATTCCACAATAGATTCCACAAAAGCCAAATCTGTACCGGTAAGTACAATAACACCTTGACCATCTATTCCTTTTTCCAATACATAATATACACCCTCTTTTTCGAAGATGATTCTATCCTTATTATAGGCATAAACATTGTTATTTGTTAACACATCACTATTTGCATACCAGAACAACCATTTTGTACCTTCCGGAAAATCATTTGAAAATGGTGAGGCATCAATTGTATTAACATATACAGTTATGTTATCGTTTAAGGCATATTCACCATAAAATGACTCAAACGCATCATCTAAAGAACAGTCGATACCATCAAAGCTTTCTGCAATTTCGCTTGGTATTGTATAATCCTCTCCGGTTTGCTTTGCAAGATATTCTGCCAAATAATAAGCGCGTGCTCTTGTCATATCTTTTGCGGCAGAGGATTCTAATAAAGGACGCAAAGTTCCGCCATAAGCTTCAAAGCCTGCTGCAATCATTTGCTGTTCTTTTCGTTTTATCCATGCAGTCTGTTCTTCCTTTAAAGCATCTTTTTCTGCATCGGAAAGACGGGCTGTTAATCTATCCCACAAAGAATTTAATTCGTCATCCCATAATGTAAACCATTCATATGCTTTTGCATTCATTTCCTGCTGTGGCAGATCCCAGTCAGCATTTTCGTAAGATAATGACTTACTTTCCATTTCTGCCATTTCCTCTGATATGGATATAGAAGGGGCTTCCGTCATTTCTGTTGTTGTTATGTTTTCTGAATCAGAATCCGTAGTTTCTGTTGTATCAACAGCTGTGTCAAACGAAGTATCGTCTGTTACTTCCGTGTCGGCTTTTTCTACAGTATCATTCCGGCTGACATTCTGAGTAGTCCTGTCTATTCCACATCCTGAAGCCATTACCATACCGGATACTATTAACATAATAAAAATTTTTTTCTTCATAAAATTATCTCCAATCATTTAATAATATTTTTATAAACAGTCGCTATGTGTCATTATATCACGGAAAAGAGATGATGTGTAGTATTATGCGATTTACGATGGAATTAACATGCAATTAACCTGTAATTTTAAATATCCGGTTGTATGAAAATGCAAAAAATGATATAATACCAAAAGTATGAAATATTAAATAAATAACGCACAAAGGAGGGAAAAATGTATCCAAAATATAGTACAATAATTAATAAAAGAATAAATACTGTTGTAAGTATAACCATGGCACTGATATTTGCAATCACGCTTATCGGTATAACTACAAGTAACACAGCTTCGGCTCAAAATCAGCTTAGATTTGAAGCAGAGACATACAATTCCATTGTAGAGAGATGGATTGCAGAGGAGTCAGGTGTACTTGAGCTTTTTGTAAACAGCGTTGAAGCACAGGGCGATCTTTACAAAGACAGAGAGGCAATGGTTTCATACCTTGACAGTGTTACAAGCAATTACGATGATATTTCGGCTTCATATTTATCAGACCCTAATCTTCCGGGACTTGTTATGATGAATAACGGCTGGCAGCCGGATGCGGATTTTGATGTTGCAGGAAGAAGCTGGTATGCAAATGCCATTGATAATGATGATATTTACATATCAGAGCCATATCTGGATGAACAGTCAGGTGGATTTTGTATCACATTTAGTAAGAGAGTTGTAATTGATGGTGAAGTAGTTGGTGTGTTCGGAATTGATTTTTATATGGATCAGATAAAAACACTTCTTGAGCAAAGCTATGACAAAAATGATTATGCTATGCTTATTAGCAAGTCAGGATTGATTATTACAAATCCAAGTGAAGATTATCAATTAAGTGCTACTGTAAGTAAGAATATTTCTGAAACATGTTATAAGAAATGTCTTGATGAGAAAAAAGATATTCACAAATTCAGAGACTTCCATAAAAAATCAAAGATTGCCGCTACAGCAATGACGGAAAATGGTCCGTTTGCTGTTGTAATGGTAGGAAGAAAAATAAGCTACTACAAGCAGGTCTTTGCTTCATTAATTGTATATATTATATTGTTTATTGTATTTATGAACATTATCATTGCGATAAACAGAGCAAAGGTAAGACAGTTGTTTGTACCACTTGTTAATTTTGCAAATAAGATTCCTCTTATTGCCGAAGGTAATATGAATGTTGAGTTTGATGAAGAAGAAATTAGTGAGGAAATAATGGTTCTTCAAAGATGTCTCAATGATATGACTGCTACACTTCGTGCATATATCAAAGATATTACAATGGTACTCGGAGAGCTTGCAGAAGGAAATCTTACTGTTGAGTCAGAGGTAGAATACATAGCTGATTTCGAGAGTATAGGAACTTCAATGGAAAGCATTACACGTAATCTTAATTCTCTTGTTACCGATATTGATGGAAGTGTTAAACAGTTCCAGGCTATATCAGAGCAGGTGGCTGATGTTTCATCACAGGTTGCTACAGGTGCGGAAACACAGTCAACAAATATTAAGAGTCTTGCTGATAATATAGCTGAATTAGAACACAACATGAACAATATTCAGGAAATAACTACAAAGCTTGTAGAAAAGGTTGACGTAAGCAATTCAAATCTTAAAGGAATTTGTGATAACCAAATTTCTGAGCTTTATGAAAGAATAAAAGAAATCGAACAGAGCTCAGTTCGTATTGAAGAATGTGTTGAAATGATTAACAGTATCAATTCACAGACAAATCTTCTTGCACTTAATGCTTCTATAGAGGCAGCAAGAGCCGGAGAAGCAGGACGTGGATTTGCAGTAGTAGCTGAGGAAATAAGAGTATTGTCAGATGATACAAGCAATACAAGTAAAACAATAAATGAAATGATTCAGAATAATAATGCTGCTATTGAAGCCGGTATTGCAATCATGGAAGAGACTGTAAAGGTATTAAATGACAATATGCACCAGTTTGATGATGCAAGCAAGCAGATTGATGGGGTGGCAGAAACTATCGTTGCTCAGGGTGAGTATATCAGCAGTATAAGTGCAGCTGTTACAGATATTGAAAGAATAGTAAATAGCAATGCGGAAATAGCTACTGATAACTCTGCTACAAGTGAAGAAATGACTGCCCAGGCAGAAATGATGAATGAACAAATAGATAAATTTAAATTAAAGTAATGATGAAAAACCGATATATACATTAATGTTTATATCGGTTTTTTGATGTAAAAATATATATCAAAATTAAAATATAAATCTTGACTTAACGTTGCAATTGTGAGTAAATATGTAGTGGTAAGATTATGTATATATAATCTCAAATATTCATGATATATGAATTATCAGGAGGATAAAAATGGGCGGTTTTTTTGGAGTTGCTAGTAAGGATGATTGTGTTTTTGATTTGTTCTTTGGAATAGATTACCATTCTCATCTTGGTACAAGAAGAGGAGGAATGGTTGTTTATGGAGAAAATGGCTTTGACAGATCAATACATAATATTGAAAATGCACCATTTAGAACAAAATTTGATAAAGATATGCAGAAAATGAAAGGACAATTTGGTATAGGCTGTATCTCAGACTATGAACCACAGCCATTACTTGTCCGTTCACATCATGGCACGTATGCACTTACTACTGTTAGCAAAATAAATAATGTAGATGAGATTACAAAGATGCTATTTGATAATGGACATTCTCATTTTCTCGAAATGAGCGGCGGAGATATCAATGCTACAGAGCTTGTTGCTGCTTTGATAAATCAAAAGGAAAATCTTATTGAAGGAATAAACTATGCATTAGAAGCAGTTGAAGGTTCGCTTTCTATATTGCTTATGAATTCAAATGGAATTTATGCAGCCAGAGATAAGCATGGGCGTACTCCGATTGTAATAGGAAAGAAAGATGGAGCATTTTGTGCTTCATTTGAGAATTTTGCATATAAAAATCTCGGATACCACGATTACAAGGAGCTTGGTCCGGGAGAAATAGATGTTATTACAGATAAAAATTGCGTTACTCTTGTTCAACCGGGAAGTGAAATGAAGATTTGTACATTTTTATGGGTATATTATGGTTATCCTTCAAGTTCTTACGAGGGAATGAATGTTGAACAGATGAGATACAACTGCGGGGCAATGATGGCTAAGAGAGATAATGTTAAGCCGGATATCGTTGCAGGAGTTCCCGATTCCGGAACAGCGCATGCTGTTGGATATGCTAATGAGTCGGGAATACCATTTTCCAGACCGTTTATTAAGTATACACCTACATGGCCAAGATCATTTATGCCAACGATTCAGAGTCAGAGAAATCTTATTGCTAAAATGAAGCTTTTGGCAGTGGAGGATTTGATAAAAGATAAAAGCCTTCTTATAATTGATGATTCGATAGTGAGAGGAACACAGCTTAGAGAGACAACAGAATATCTTTTCTCAGCAGGTGCCAGGGAAGTGCATATCCGTCCTGCATGTCCACCGCTTGTATATGGATGTAAATATCTTAATTTTTCAAGATCCTCTTCAGAAATGGATTTAATAACAAGAAGAGTTATTGAAAGACTGGAAAACGGAAATGTAACAGACGAAGTATTAAAAGAATATACAGATCCTGACAGTGAAAAGTATGAGAGAATGGTAGATGAGATTTGTAAGGAATTGCATTTCACTTCATTGAGATTTAACAGACTTGATGACATGCTTGAATCAGTTGGAATTGATAAGACAAAACTTTGCACATATTGTTGGAATGGGGAGGAATAAGATGAAAATAATAAAAAAAATATTAGTGCCTGTTATGATTTTTGCTTGTGCATTTTCTATGTGTGCCTGCGATAAAAAGGAAGAGGTTACAGAAGCAGTTGTCGAGGATGAAGGAACAGAAGCGGCACCGGTTATCGATGATGTAGATCTCAGTATCGAAGAAGCAATAAATTCAGGTGCAGACAGAAAATATAAGGTGAAGGATAAGGATATTTCAGATGAGGATATAAAGAAATTATATTCCGAAATCTCAGGAAAAGTAAGCCTTATCAGTAACGATGCAGTAACGATGCTCAATAATTCAAAAGACGGATATACCATAACAATAGTAATACCAAATGGTACTGATGATGATTATAATTCAGTGATAGAAGGATATGATTTGGAATTGGTAACAGAATAAGGTGAAATAATAGGAGGGCGTTATGGAAAACAAAAAACGCAAAAAACGGTCAAAGATTATAGCGGCTGTTATGACATTTTCTATGATGTTGTGCATGGCACCGGGAAGTATGATTACTTCGTATGCCCAAGGGGAAGAAAATATTGTTGATGAAATAACAACTGCCGTCGATGAAACAACGGAAGAAGTTACAGAAGATACTACTGAGGAGATAACAGAAGATACTACTGAAGAAATTACTGAGGAGACGACAGAAGATACTACTGAAGAAATTACTGAGGAAATAACAGAAGAAAGCACGGAAGAATTATTGTCGGATCAGGCGTATACTCCTAATTATTTGACATTTACTGCAGTTACAGCAGGTTCAAAAATAGCTTTTTCGTGGAAAAGTGGCTCCAATGTGCAGTATAGCATAGATGGTGGGACAACTTGGAAGAGTTATACTGCTAAAAAGGTAATTACACTTGCAAACAAGGGTGATACTGTAAAATTCAGAGGTAAAAATGTAGTTACCGGTTTTGATTACGATGAAAACGGAAATGAAACAATTTATAATTTTGTTATGACAGGAAAGATTTCTGCCAGCGGAAGTGTTACAAGTCTCACTGATGCAAATGGTGGAAATGCAAACGTAACATTGTCGGATGCATGTTATTCAGGTATGTTTTATTATTGTAAAAGTCTTGTAAAAGCACCGGCTCTTCCTGCAAAAACAATGACAACAGGCTGTTATATGAATATGTTTGAAAAATGTACAAGTCTGACAAAAACTCCTGCATTACCTGCAACAGTATTAGCAGATGGTTGCTACAGCAACATGTTTAAAGGTTGTACAAGCTTGGTGAATGTTCAGTCATTACCTGCTACAACAATGGCTTATGATTGTTATTATGACATGTTTGGCGGTTGCATTTCTTTGGTCGATGCACCTGATTTGCCGGCGACAACATTGGCACATGGATGTTATGCTGAAATGTTTTGGGGTTGCGATAATTTAATTAATGCCCCTGCATTACCTGCAACAACATTGGCTGAAAGCTGTTATGAAAGTATGTTTTTCAGATGTAAAAGTCTTGTAAAGGCACCAACATTATCAGCAACGGCATTGGCAGCAAACTGTTACAGCGATATGTTTCAAAATTGCACAAATTTAACAGAGGTACAAGCTAAGCTTCCGGCAACAACATTAAAAAACCGTTGTTACAATGGAATGTTTTTGGGATGCAGCAGTTTGGAAAATGCCCCTGTATTGCCTGCAAAGACATTGGCAGATAATTGTTATAGCTTTATGTTTGCTGATTGTAGCAAGCTTATAAAAGCTCCTGCATTACCGGCTACAAAATTATATAAAGAATGTTATTATTATATGTTTTCCGGGTGTAAAGCTCTTGAAGCGTGTCCTACACTTCCTGCTACAACAATGGCACAAGGCTGTTATCAGGATATGTTTAGCGGATGTATAAGTATTAAAGAGGGCCCTGAGCTTCCTGCTACAACATTGGCAAATGATTGTTATTCTAATATGTTTGCAAGATGTACCAATCTTGAAAAAGCACCGGAATTAATAGCAACAACATTAAAAGACAGATGCTATTATGCTATGTTTTCAGGATGCAAAAAATTAGGCCTTTCTAAGTATATGAGCGAAAGACATAACTTGCTATGGAGAATTCCGGCAAAGGAAAGTGCTACCGACAGCCTGAAAAATATGTTTAAGGATTGTCCGGGAGTAGAATTTGTTGAACCGGAATTAAATTATAGCTATTGTCAGCAAAGCTGGTATTGCGAACATCAATATGAAAAAACTATAGTTAAAAAGGGAACTCCGACTACCGATGGATACTATAGTCGGGTTTGCAAGATTTGTAAGGAAAAAGGCAAGGATGTAAAGATTTATGCTGCATCAAAGGTATCTTTGGCGGCAACGGAATATACATATACGGGAAATGCCATTAAGCCTGCAGTTGTTGTAAAAAACAGCAAGGGAAATACTATTTCTACAAATCATTATACAGTGAGCTACACAAACAATGTTAAAGTTGGAAAAGCAACAGTAACAATCACATTTAAAGGTTATTACACCGGCAAGGTGACTAAGACATTTATAATTAATCCAAAGGGCACATCAATTAAAAGTCTTACACCTCGTTCCAATGCAATAAGAATTGATTGGTATAAGCAGGATGTTCAGGTAACACATTATTACATAATGTATTCAACAAATAGCAATTTTAGTAATGCAAAAGTAATAAGCGTGCCTGTGGGAAAGGTGGGTTATACGTTATCAAATCTTAAGAGTGGTCAGACATATTATTTTAAGATTAGAACAGAAAGAAGATATATAAATAAAGCCGGAGAAACAATAAAATATAAATCAAAGTGGTCAAAGATTGTAAGTTCAAAGGCCAAATAAATAAAAATAAAAGGGCAAATTACCAAATGTCATTAAGTTGATATGACATTGGGCAAATTGGCCCTTTTATTTTATTTTATTTTGATATGAATGTTACTATAAGATAGAAAACAGCACAGGCAAGAATGCCTAAAATACTTATTACAAAGCCGGCAGTTCGAACTTGGCTGCTGTTTCCCTGGTATTTAGATATAATTGCGAAAATTAAAGCCATTAGTGACATCCACGGTATAAAAATACACAGCCAGTTTGTCAAAAATGCAATTATACTCAGGACAAGT